>PWGF01000052.1 GCA_003554375.1 Spirochaetaceae bacterium | reverse complement strand
TCCCCCACCATGGGCAAAGCTCCGCCCGCCTGCTCACGGCCGGACCGGTTGATAGGCTCGTGGATCTCCCCGGCGTACGGCTTCGCCCGCCTGCTCACGGCCGGGACCCCCAACGCCGGCAACGATCCGTGCCGCAAACGCCGGCACCAATCTCTGCCTCAGACGCCAACAATCTCCGCCTCACGCTCTGAGGCGGACCCACTTGAACCCGACCGCCGCTTGACCGGCAAACGCGCTTTTGCTTTTGCTCCCCAGTTCTGCTATCGTCCCGGAGCTATGGACCTTCAAGCGTATGTGGAGCAGATGGGGCAGTGGATTGTGGTAAGCGGCCTCCGGATCCTTCTGGTTGTCGTGATCATGCTCGTTGCCGGGCGCATCTTGCGCGTCGTAGTCCACCGGACGATGGCGCGGGTGCCGCATAAGGAGGATGTTGAGCATCAGAAGCGGGCGGACACGTTGCGCTCGATTCTCAGCTCTTTGGTCGGGATCGTCGTGTTCGCCGTCGGGGTGATAGTAATCCTGGGCGAGCTCGGGATTGCCATCGGTCCTATCCTGGCCGCGGCCGGTGTCCTTGGTGTCGCCGTGGGCTTCGGCGCGCAGGGGCTGGTCCAAGACGTCATAAGCGGCTTCTTCGTTCTGTTGGAAGACCAGATTCGCGTCGGTGACGTCGTGCAGATTGCCGACAAGGCGGGGCTGGTGGAGAAGGTCAACCTGCGGCTCGTTGTTCTGCGGGATCTGGCCGGAAACGTTCACTTCATTCGCAACGGACAGATCAATGTCGTCACCAACATGACCAAGGAGTTCTCGCGTTACGTGTTCGATGTCGGGGTGGCGTATCGAGAGAACGTAGACGAGGTCATCGACGTCATTCGCGCCGTCGACGAGGACCTCCGGGCGGATCCGCAGTTCGCGGACTCCATCCTGGAGCCGATCGAGATCTTGGGGCTGGACCGGTTCGCCGACTCCGCGGTGGTGATCCGGGCGCGCACGAAGACGCTACCCATCAAACAGTGGGAGGTTGGTCGCGAGTTCAACCGGCGGCTCAAAGCGGCGTTCGACCGGCGAGGGATCGAGATTCCGTTCCCCCACCGCACCCTCTATATGGGACAGGACAAGGAGGGCAACTCTCCGGTTCTCCACGTCCGGAGCCAGGAAAGCGAAGGGGAAGCCGGAAGGTAAACGTCCCGCGGAAGCTGGGCGGGGCCGGGCGCTGTCGGGAGCCGGGCGACACATCGCCCAGCACGGTCCGCTCGCTCACTCCGCGCAGCCGGGCCGCACGCGCGCGGCCGGACAGGTACCGGCCCCGCGTGCCGGCCCCGGCCACTCGGACCGGGACCCTGGCGCACGGCCCGGCGCGCGGCCGGCGGCCGCAGCCGGCTGCCCGCGCACGCGATCGCGGGGCTCACCACGGGCACGTGGTGACCCCGCCTTGGCGCATGCAAGGCGGTTTCGCTATACTTGGCACATATATGAGTGATTCACGAGCACCGGAACAACAAGAGTCGCAGGACAACGGCGGACCCGGCGCCCAGCGGGGGCCGGCTTCGGTCACCCGAAAGCCGGAATGGCTTAAGATCCGGCTGAACACAAACTCGAACTTCAAGTACCTGAAGCAGCTTATGCGGTCGGAGAAACTCACGACCGTCTGCGAGGAGGCGCGGTGCCCGAACATCCACGAGTGTTGGGGGGAACACCGGACTGCTACCTTTATGATTCTCGGCGACACGTGCACCCGGCGCTGCCGCTTCTGTGCGGTGAAGACCGGCCTGCCCAAGGTGCTCGATCGTGACGAGCCGCGGCGGGTGGCGGAGTCCGTCGGGGAGATGGCGCTTCGGCACGTGGTGATCACGATGGTAAACCGCGACGAGCTTCGCGACGGCGGAGCGTCCATCGTGGCCGAAACGGTCAACCAGATTCGCGAGAAGAGTCCCGGCACGACGGTCGAGGTGCTCTCATCGGATCTCATGGGTGACCGCGAGAGCATCCGGATAGCCTGTGAGAGCAAGCCGGAGATCATGAGCCATAACATTGAAACCGTCCGGCGAATTACGCCGCAGGTCCGGAGCCGCTCCACCTACGAACGGAGCTTGGAGTTCCTGCGGATCGCCAAGGAGCTCGATCCGGGAAGCGTCACCAAATCGAGCATCATGCTCGGCCTCGGCGAAACCAAAGACGAGGTCCTCGAGGCGATGGACGATCTCCTCGCAAACGGCGTCTCCGTCATGAACATCGGGCAGTACCTCCAGCCGTCACGGAACCACCTTCCGGTGCAGCGCTACTGGTTGCCGGAGGAGTTTGCCGAGCTCAAGGAGATCGCGCTCGGGAAGGGCTTCCGGCACTGTGAGTCCGGTGCTCTGGTACGGAGTAGCTACCACGCCGGAGCCCAGTACGAGGAGTACCGGCGGAGCGTACACCCGCTCTATCGAGATGAAGCAACCACCTGATCGCGCTCTCAGCTACCTTAGTCACAGCCACCTTCGCGACGGCCACTTCCACGACCGCCACTTCCACGACGGCAACGCTCGTAGCAGCCACGTGCGCGACGGGCGCGTTCGCGACAACCACGTTCGTAGCGGACACGTGCGCGACGGGCGCGTTCGAGACGGCCACGTTCGAGGCGGGCGCGTGCACGACCGGCCCGTTCGCGGCAACCGCGTTCGTAGCGGACACGTGCGCGAGGGCTACGTTCGTGATGGTCGCTTGGACGATGGCCACTTGCGCCACGATCACTTTCGCGACGGCGGTACTCGCGACGGCGGGACTCCCTCGCGCTGGACGGAGCTCCCACGCCCGATACGTATTCTCGCGCCGATGGAGGGCGTGACCGATACGGTCTTCCGGCGGATCGTAGCGGAAGCGGGTAGGCCGGACGTCTTCTTCACCGAGTTCACCGGCGCCGACAGCCTCCCCGACTCGCGGCGCCCTTCCGCGCTGCGCCGGCTGCGCCACTATCCGGTCGAGCGCCCGCTTGTTGCGCAGATCTGGGGCAACCGGCCGGAGTCGTACCGCGCCGCCGCCTCTGAGATTGCCGGAAGCGGGTTTGCCGGCGTCGACATCAATATGGGATGCCCGGTACGGAAGCTCGCCAAGAAAGGATACTGCTCGGCGCTCATCGACAATCCCGCGCTTGCCGCCGAGCTGATCGCCGCGGCACGTGAAGGAGCGGGGGCTCTCCCGGTGAGCGTGAAGACGCGAATCGGCGTGCAGCAGCCGTGTACGGAGCGGTGGATCGGATTCCTCCTGGAGCAGGAGCTCGACGCAATCACGCTGCACGGGCGCGTTGCCGAGCAGATGTCCGAGGGAGAGGCGGACTGGAGCGCGGTCGCTCGCGCCGTGGAGCTGCGGGACGCCGGCGGATACGGGACGCTCATCATCGGAAACGGCGATGTCGCCGCGGGCGACGATCCGGCGCGCTATTCGGAGCGCTACGGCGTCGACGGCGTCATGGCAGGGCGCGTCGTCTTCGAAGATCTCTTCTTCTTCCGGGAGGACTCCCTCCGCTACGCGGATCTGAGCCCCCGGGAGAAGATTGACTATCTATACCGGCACTGCCGGAGCTATCAGCGCGAATGGGGCGCGGCCGGCAGCTTCGATGAGCTCAAGAAGTTCGTTGAGACCTATATCGGCGGCTTCTCGGGGGCTGAGCGGCTGACAGCGGAGTTCATGGGCGTGCGAGACTACGAGTCGGCCTACGAGCTACTCGAGCGATGGGCCGGCCGGTCAAGGCGGCGGCGGAAGATGCCTGAACCGGCCGTGAAGCCGACGCCTGCGCCTGCACCAACACTCAAGACGACGAAGGAGGAGCGCATATGAGATCCAAAACCGGCACGGTCCGGGCGATCAACGTGGTTGGCACTCTCTTCCGCCTGCTGTCGTTTCTGCTCATCGGCGCAGGAGTCGGGGTGGGAGTCTACACCGCCTTGTTTGTGAGCCAAGCGGTGCCAACCGAGGGCGAGGTTGTCCAACTCGACGAGACGGAGCACCCTTCGCCTTTGAATCCGGGCGCGCGCCGTAGTCGCTACCACGCCGTCGTCCGCTTCGAAGCGGACGACGGGGAGAGCTATACCGTTCGGGCCCGGCAGGCGGGGCGAGAAACCGGTTATATGGTAGGAGAGACGGTGCCGGTTCGGTATTGGGCGGGGAGCCCGGATCGTGCGAGTATTGATGATACGTGGGAGATCTGGGGGAGCCCCGTTATCCTGGGGGCGCTCGGACTGGCTTTTTTGGTCGTTGGCCTTGTAGCACCGAAAGGGTTTCGCCGGAAAGCGGCATACGCAACCGGTTCGGTTGAGCCGGATTCGGCCCAGGTACCCGAGGACCGCGGCGGCCGGAGGGAAGCTCCCGGCAGCCACGGTGACGACGAGTCGCCGGCGGGCTGACGAGAGGCCTGCGGGCCGGGCGCGTCGCCAAGTGCGGCAGATAGGGACTTCCCCGGTCCCAATCCGATACCGAAACGGAGTCGAAGCAGGGGATAAGAACGTGGAAAGTGGGGGCAGGACATTGGGCGACAATATGCAAGAGACGCAACAGCCGGGTTGGACACGCTTGCCGACAAGCGGATTGGTAACGGATCTCTACGAGCTCACGATGATGCAGGGATACCGGGTATTCGACCGGGACCGTCCGGCGGTCTTCGACATGTTCTTCCGGAGTCAGCCGTTCGGCGGTGGATATTCACTGTTCGCGGGATTGTGGGACCTGGTAGATGTGCTTGGACAGCTCCATTTCAGTGACGCGGATATCGCCTATTTGGCCGAGTTAGGGATGTTCCGTTCGGATTTCCTGGATTCGTTGGGAGAGTTCGAGTTCACCGGCAACCTATATGCGATGCCGGAGGGAACTACGGTCTTCCCTGGTGAGCCTCTTATCCGCATCGAAGCGCCGCTGGCGCAGGCTCAGCTCATCGAGACGCTTATCCTCAACATCGTCAACTTCCAGTCGCTGATCGCAACGAAAGCGGCGCGACTCTACGAGGCCTCGGAGGGGGGAACAATACTGGAGTTTGGCCTCCGTCGAGCTCAAGGATCGGACGGTGGCGTGTCGG
>PWGF01000021.1 GCA_003554375.1 Spirochaetaceae bacterium | reverse complement strand
GCGTTTCGACTCGACGTCCCGAAGTCGACGGTCTGCCAGGCCGATACGTTCGACGGAGCTGACGATGATCGCGCTTACCGCGTCGAATCGGAGACGCTTCTTGTTCTCACTCGCCGGCTGGCTTCGAGGCGCAAGCTTGCTTACGTCCCCCATGGGCCGAGCGAGCGTTTTGCGGGGGAGGGGCTTGGTCGGTTAGCTCAGGCACTCCGGCATCACCTTCCGGGCGAGTGCTTTCTCGTTCGGTTCGATCCACGTTGGGAGAAGCCGTCGTCCAACCCGGATAGTCAACCGGATGGGCCGGCGGAAGCGAAATCGAAAGGATGTCGTAAGGAAGAGCTCCGGGAAGCGACGGGAGGCGCCGGTATCGGTCCCACATCGTGGAAACGGCGGCGCGAAGGGGATCGAAGCCTTGTGTTGAGACCGGCCGCAGGCGAAATCCAGCCGATCTGGACTGTGCTCGTCGACTTGGACCCGGAGCCTAAAGATGTGCTGGCGCGGATGAAATCGAAGTGGCGGTACAATATCCGTCTGGCCTATCGCCGCGGCGTAGCGGTGTACAACTACGCCGGTGGAGAGGCACTTGAGCGGATCGAGGACTGGTATCGGCTCTATGAGGAAACTGCGGAGCGCGATCGCATTGCCATACACCGGAAGGACTACTACGCACGCTTCTTCCGAGAAACTGGCCCGGGAGCCCCCCGCGTGGAGCTTACTCTGGCGTACCATGAGGGGGAGCTCCTTGCGGGAATCGTCACCGCTCGACAGGGCGCACGTTCAACGTACTTGTTTGGTGCAAGCGCCTCGCATAAGCGGAATCTCATGGCTTCGTATGCCGTGCAATGGGAGGCAATGGTGCGCGCGCGCCAAGCGGGCGCTCTCGTATACGACCTGTACGGTATCCCGCCAAGCGCCGACGCGGACCATCCCATGCACGGACTGTACCGGTTCAAAACCGGGTTCGGCGGGCGAATTGTGCGCCGGCCCGGTCCGCTCGATGTCGCATACAGGCCGGTATCTGCGCGTGCCTTTCGGAGCGCAGAACGGTTGCGTGCGTACTACTACAAGCGTATACGCAAACGCCGTTGACGGAATCGGTGGCCCCGGTCGCGACGGTGTCGGCCTCTGAGAAGGCCTCGCCCTTCCGCCGCAAAGCGCGGCCGGCCTCTGAGAAGGCTCGGCCGTTCTCGGACCAACCGCGGCCGGCACCTCAGGGCCATTGAAACGGCCCGGTCGGCGGTTACTCGGAGATGGCGTGCTCCTGGGCTACCCGATCGTAGTAGTCGATAACCGAACGCACGTAGGCTCGTTTTTCTGAATAGTTCCCCGGGTAGAAGCTCCGCTTGAACCCGTAGACGATGAGATTCTTGAGCTGATGGGGATCCACATCGAAATGGTCTACAGCCAATCGAAGCTCGTCCGTGACGGTGGTGTGGCTCACGAGGCGGTTGTCGGTGCAGAGCGTCATCGACATGCGGTGGTCCAGCATCGTCCCGAACGAGTGGTCTTCCACTCGTTTGATGTCGGGTGAGGTCTGGAGATTGCTCGTGAGACACACTTCGATGGTCGTTCGGCGGTCGGCGATGAAGTTGGCCAGCGAATCTACGTAGTGGGCCGGGTCGGTGATGTTAGGGTCTCGGATATGGTCCGGGTTGAAGAGGCGAAGTCCATGACCGATCCGGTCTGCGTGGAGCGCAGTAATCGCCTGGAAAATCGACTCAGGTCCGTACGCCTCTCCGGCATGGACTGTCTTCTTGAGGAAATTGGCGTGGACGTAGTCGTACGCTTGCTCGTGGATTCCCGCCGGATTCCCGGCCTCACTTCCGGCCAGGTCGAATCCCACTACGCGAACGTCGCGCTCATCCCGGAGCTGAACCGTAGCTTTGGCAAGCTCCAGACCGGCCAGCTGGACCACCTCCTTCGGGCGCGAATACTGGAGGACGTCATAGAGTTGGGCGTAGTAGTGGGAAAAGGCAGGGGTGAAGAAGCGCATTGCACACACGATTATCCCGTACTCGAAGGCCGGCTCGCCCGGGGGCAGGTCTTTGTTCGCCTCCGCAGTTCCCGCACGGAGGCCTTGGTCGACTGCCTCCATGACCGCTTCGAAACTCAAACTAGGAGTAATGAGGAGCTGTGGTGCGAAGCGGACCTCAAGGTAGCGTACGCCTTCGGCTGCGTTGTCCAGAACGAGCTCGTATGCAGCCCGCTCGAGAGCTTCCGGGCTGCGGAGTGCCGGGCAGGTGTAGGCGAATCCCGCGAGGTATTCGTCCAAGTTGTTGTACGAGGTCTTGAAGAGCGTCTCCGTGAGACCGCTCGTCGTATACGATGGTAGCTCGACGCCTTGATCGCGCGCCAGCTCGATGAGGGTTTCCAGCCGGAGGCTTCCGTCCAGGTGGACGTGGAGATCGGTCTTCGGTATCGCTTGCAGGAAATCGTCGGTGTAGCGTGCCATTAGGTATCCTCCCTCTTCCGGCGGAGAGCAACAGGGTGGTCGTCCTGCTGCCGGCGCCATGGACTGTTGGCTGCCGCCGGCCACGCGTCGGCAAGTCCCTGAGTTGTTCGAGAAGTGCTCGCCGAGTGAGGCACTTTCGAACCGCGGTGGTAAGCCGCCTCCGCGCCGCGCGTCCGCCTGTTGCCGTATTGGACGGCTCAGGACGTCAACGCGCGGACTGCGGAGCAAAAGGCCTCTCCCCGAACAAACTCGTTGGCGAACAGCTCGAAGCTGGCACATCCCGGGGACAGGAGAACCGTGTCACCAGAATCGGCCTGCGCTCTCGCCGCGTTTACTGCATGCTCCACATCGCGATACGGTCCGTCAAGCACGGTATCCAGATCGGCCTCTTCTAAATCCGCGACGATCCGCTCCGTGGCACTTCCGGCCAGAAGCACCAGCCCCTTCACCCGCTCCGCGATCACAGCGAAGAGCGCCAAATCTAGCTGCTTATCCGTGCCGCCTGCAATCAGGATGACGTTTCCTCGGATGCTCTCGACCGCGGCCAGGGTAGCCTCGGGGATGGTAGCGGCACTGTCGTTCACAAACGAAACACCGTCGACTTCTTCCACTGTCTCCATCCGGTGAGGCATGCCGGGATAGTTCTCAAGCGCCTCGGTCACGCGCTCCGGTGGCATACCCGCGATCGTTGCCGCCAGCAGGGCCACGGCGAGGTTGAACGAGTATACCCCATGGGGCCACGAGAGGTCGAGCTTCAGAGCCGGCCTATCGGGGAGGAGAACCGTCATAGCTTGCTGCTTGAGCTCGATACCCCATTCGCCGTGATTCAACCGGTGGGTTGTCACGAATCTCGGGGTTGCAGGAGTGCGTGCCGCGAACATCGGGCCCCATTCGTCGTCACGATTGAGAATCGTATGAGCGGTGCGTTCCTGGTTCAGGAACAGCAGCTCCTTGTCTTCTACGTAAGCTGCAAAATCGCCGCGATAGTAGTTCTGGTGATCGGCCAGTATGTTGGTGATGGCCGCTATATTCGGGGAGAGAGCTACCGCACCGCCCGGGAGATACCGGTCGGTCAGCCGTAGGTCCCCCAATTGGAACGAGCTGAGCTCCAGGATCACCGGTGGACAGAGATCCCTATCGGCAGGAAGCTCATCGACAAACTGCAGTGGGCTCACGGTGATGTTGCCGCCGAGCCGAGCATCCGAAAGGGTGGGATCGTCTGCGTTCCGGAGCGCATAGTGAAGAGCACTCACCACTGTGCTCTTGCCCTTTGTCCCCGTTATTCCGAACAGCGGTCCCGGGAAGCGGTCGAGGAAGAGCGAAATATCCGTGGCGATGCGCTTCGCGGACCGCAAGATGCTCGCGTTCCGAGGTACCGCGGGGTTTTTCACCACCAGATCTGCTCCGGCTACGTCTACTCCTTCATGAGTTCCGAACACGCCGTGGAAAGGGACTCCGGAAAGGTTGTCGAGGGCCGGTTTGAGGTCGACCTCCGGCTTGAGGTCCGTGATGGTCAGCTCCGCGCCCTGACGATGAAGATACCGGGCGGTCTCCGCGCCACCTCCGTGAAGCCCGAGCCCGAGCACGATTACTCTTGCGCCGCGCAGTTCTTCAGTTTTCATCCAGTACCACGAACTCTCGCATTTCCTGTTCATTGAGAAAAGGCTTCACTCGAAGCGAACGGAACCGTTCCGTAAGGTGGGTAGGAACCTGACTCCGAATGTGCCGGAAGCGAGGCAACTCCTCGGAGAAATCGTCGTCATGTAGGCTTGCCTCGATATCGCGGAGGTAGGGGAGAAGAAAACAGCGGGCCTCGTGGAGGAACCGTGCTCCCTCGCGTCGAGCATTGGCACCGAAATCTAAGAGGGCGTGTGTAACCGAGCGATACTTACACGAGACCGGATAGTACGGATGGATCCGCTTACCGGGCGGAAGGAAAAGCTTCGTGAAGAACTTCGATAGCTCACGATCCAACCACATCCCTTGGACGAAGTAGCCTCTTCCGGACTCCCCGATCCAGGTTTCGCTGACGGACTGTTCGATGGCCAAGTAGCCATATGGATCCGCCTCATGGACGTCGGTAAGCGGCACAATATCCGCTTCCACAGGGAGCCTATCGGTCCGGTATCGTGGGGTAAGGTCGTTGGTGGTTCGCTCCTCTGCTTCGTGTCGCATCGGATCGTAGGTCAAGTCGATCCGCAGGAGAAGCAGATACATCGCATCGCCGAAAGACTGGAGATAATAGAAGGCGGGCCTAAGCACATCCCGGCCGGTGAACACGTGGCGCAATCCGTGGAACCAAGAAGGAAGGCGCTCCGCAAGCTCTCGAACGACGTACCGCAACCCGGTCAGGTATGCTCTAACCGGTTTGTGCGAGTTCACGTCATGGTGAATGGGCAACGAGGGCACCGAAAAAGGATCCGTCAGCTGCAGATAGTAGTCCTCACTTTGGGAGAATCTACGCTCGACAGGGACATCCGTTCCCTCGGCGCCTTCGAGGATTGTGTTGATTTCGTCATCGCTGAATCGGAGCTGGAGAACGTTTGGCTTTCTCCCGGTCATGTTGCCGGAGAGGCGCCTGCCGGGTCGCTGAGGTAGCCGGAACTCTCTTGACGG
>PWGF01000078.1 GCA_003554375.1 Spirochaetaceae bacterium | reverse complement strand
TCCGTCCGTACTTTCTCACGTAGGATGGATTGTCGAACGATCTCTTTTTCCATCTCGCCAAGGAGAGCCTGTGCGCGCCCCTCGTCCTCTTCTTGCAGACGCTCAGCGAAGTGCTCGCGCGTCTCCTCGGCAACCTGCTTGATAGCCCTATTACGGGCAAGCTTACCTTTCACGAAACACGCTTCTCGAAGCCTCTCATACGCGAACTGCCGGATTTCGCCGGCGAGCTCCAACTCGGGCGGCTCCTCCGGCAGCGGTAGCTTCTCTTTCCCAACTTCCCGTCGCAGCTCATTCTGCTTCTCACATAGCTCTACGATGGCGCCGCGCGCGAAGTCGATTGCGCCCGCGAGCAGTCCCTCGTCAACCTCCTCCGCGCCGCCTTCAACCATTGTAATGCCGTCGTGTGTCCCGGCCACCACAATGTCAAGGTCACCGGCTTCGATCTGTTCGAATGTCGGGTTGATCAGGTACTCGCCATTTACGTAACTAACTCGCACTGCGCCGATCGGTCCCTCGAACGGTATGTCCGAAATCGTCACCGCCGCACTAGCAGCCACCATGGCAATGACATCCGGTGGGTGTACCTGATCAGCCGAAATTGTCGTGGGAACGACCTGAATCTCCCGCCCAAAACTCTTGTGGAACAACGGACGCAACGGCCGATCGATCAGGCGACAGACAAGAACCTCGCGGTCCTTGGGGCGACCTTCCCGCTTAATGAACCCACCCGGTATCTTACCCGCCGCATAGTACTTCTCGTTGTACTCAACCGACAGCGGGACGAAGTCCACCCCTTCCCGCCGGTTCTCAGAACAGCAGACGGTTGCGATTACCGCGCTTCCGCCGTACCTCGCAAAGACAGCGCCGTTGGCCTGCTTCGCCAAACGGCCGGTTTCCAATACAAGCTCTTCGCCCCCAACATCTATGGAGACCTTCTTTGCTGGATTCATAGCTCACGTCCTTCAGAAGAGTTCACCGCACGCTCATCGGGCCAATCGAAATCATCGCGGGCCCCGAGCGCATTACTTACGGAGACCCAAGTCCCCGATCAGCGACCTATAGCGGTCGAGGTCGTTGCGCTGCAGATACCGCAGAAGCCTTCGCCGTCTTCCTACGAGCTTCAGCAGCCCGCGACGTGAAGCGTGATCCTTCTTGTGCGTCTTCAAATGCTCGGTCAGTTCCTCGATGCGCTTGGTCAGTAGCGCTACCTGCACCTCGGTCCGACCGGTATCTTGCTCCGATTCCCCGAACTTCCGGACAATCTCCTTCTTCTCATCCTGCGTTAGAGGCATCTCTTCTCCCTCATTCCTCTATTTTTCTCAAAGAGTATGCAGTGAAGCGAGTACGTGAATCATCAAGAGGCGGGAGAAGCCGGCGGATGAAACCCATCCCAGACGCTCTTGAGGCGCCGCGTACCTGGCTATGCCCGGCGCTTCAGAAGCGTCCTGCCGAACCTACCAAACGGCAGACTCCTCCACATTTCCTCCGTGAAGCTCCACCGCGCCCGCTTCACAGCTCGATTATCAATGTCACCCTCATCGGTGTCAACCCGAGACAGCCTCGGGAACCACCACCTGGTACTCGTAGTACCCATTACGCCGATCCGCCAGCGCTACGAATGACCCGTTCCGCGTGTATACAGCGACCAAACCGTCCTCCCTAGGAGGATCGTGAATCCGATCGTCCGTAAGCGGAGCACCGTTCGCTATCCGCCCCGCTTGCTCCATCTTGATTACCGCGCAGTTCACCCCCGGCAGACGTCGCACGAACTGTTCGGGCGGTATCAGATGCACTTCCGGGTCCAGCTCGCGTGGGTCAACCGCCTCTCCCTGACCAAAGGGGCCGACTGCGGTTCGCGTCAGCTCCCGTACATACGCACAGGAATCACACGCTTCAGCCAGATCTCGCGCTAACGAGCGCACATACGTACCTCCGGAACACATAACGCGGACTCGCGCATCGGGCGGATCCCACTCTAACAGCGAGAGCTCTTCTATCCGGACCTCCCGCGAATGCATGCGAACCGTCTCACCGCGACGCGCTCGCCGGTACGCACGCTCGCCATCTACGTGAACCGCGGAGAACGCCGGCGGATACTGAGTAATCTGTCCCTTGAAGCCGGGAAGCCGGCTTTCGATAGTACGACGGTCAGGTACGGATCGCTCCCGAACTACGGCACCTTCCGGATCCAACGTTTCCGTCTCCGTGCCAAAGCGAAAAACCGCTTCATATGTCTTGATAGCATGCTGCAGCCGCGCCATTAGCCGGGTCATGCGCCCCACCAGAACCACTAGCACCCCGGTGGCAAACTTATCGAGCGTCCCCGCGTGGCCCACCTTCGCCCCCGGCAGCTGCCGCTTGACCGGGGAAAGGGCCTCAAAGGAAGTCTTCCCCGCCGACTTCCACAATACAATCAGCCCGCCTGAATGCATCTAGAAACCCAGTTCCTTTAGCTTCTGCGTTACTTCGAACCCCTCGGCGATACTGCGATCCTCAACGAACCGTAACCGCGGAGTCCACTTCATCCGTACACTCCGAGCAATAACCCCTTGCAGGAATCCTCCCGCGGAGTTCAGCCCCTCGACCGTGGCTGCAAGGTCATTCTCACTCAGATACCCGCCCACGCGCACCGTGGCATGCTTCTGGTCAGGCGAGAGTTTCACCCCTGCGATTACCGCCATTCGAGACACTCGAGGATCCTTCACCTCACCATTGAGAATGACCGTTGCGAGTCGCTGCGTAAGCTGATGCTCAAGTCGCTGATGCCTCTCCGTGCTCATTCGCCGCCCTGTCGCTGCCCTGCCTGAACCGCGGTTTCATCCGATCTCGTATCATCCAGGCTCTTCTGGATTTCTTTGACCTCGATAACCTCGATCTGATCGCCGGGCTTGATGTCGTTGAAGCGTTCGATACCAACGCCGCACTCGTATCCAGCTTCCACAAGCTTGGCATCGTCCTGGAAACGCTTCAATGAGACGACCTTCCCACTATGGATCTCCACTCCGTCCCGGTACAGCCTTACCTTGGCATTGCGACGGATCTGACCGCTTGTAACGCGGCAACCCGCCACCGTCCCGATCTTCGGCACCTTGAAGGTATCTCGGACCTCAACCTGGCCGATCGTCTCCTCGCGCAGCTCGGGCGCGAGCATGCCTTCCATGGCTTTCCGGATGTCGTCGATTGCGTCGTAGATCACTCCGTACTTGCGGATTTCAACCTTCTCTCGTTCCGCAAGCTCCTGTGCACGGGGAGTCGGCCGCACATGGAAACCGACAATGATGGCGTTTGAAGCAGAGGCAAGCATCACGTCCGACTCGTTAATGGCACCCGCAGCGGCCCGAATGGCCGCAAGACGAATGGCTGCAGTAGATAGCTTCTCAAGAGAGCTCCGTAAGGCTTCCACGGAGCCGTGCACGTCGCCCTTGATGACCACCTTTAGCTCCTGGATCTCACCCTCTTGAATTGTATCGTAGAGGTTATCCAACGTAATTTTCTTGACGTTCCGCGCTTCCTCCATCTTCCGGAGCTCTTGACGTTTTTCCCCAACCTCACGTGCGGTTCGCTCGTCCTCGGTTACCTCAAAGGGATCACCGGCATCCGGCATGCCGCCTAAGCCGGTAATCTCTACCGGCATGCTCGGAACCGCCTCCTTAACGCGTTCACCCCGGTCGTTGAACATCGCGCGGACACGCCCCGGATACACCCCCGCTACAAAGTTATCTCCTACGCGGAGCACGCCTTTCTCCACAAGCATCGAACAGACCGTTCCCCGACCTGCGTCGATCCGCGTCTCGATGACCTTGCCTTCGGCTCGTGTATCGTAGCCCGCCTTGAGCTCGAGCAACTCTGACTGAAGCGCAACGGTCTCCAGAAGCTCCTTAACGCCCTGTTCCTTGAGAGCGGATACCTCACAGAACAGGGTGCTTCCGCCCCACTCTTCCGGCATGAGATCGAGCTCCGAGAGCTGCTGCTTCACCCGATCCGGGTTGGCATCCGCCCGGTCTATCTTGTTGACGGCAACAATGATCGGAACTTTCGCCGCACGGGCATGGTCCACCGCTTCCCGCGTCTGAGGCATGACCCCGTCGTCCGCGGCAACTACCAAGATAACGATATCGGTAACCTGAGCACCCCGCGCACGCATAAGGGTAAATGCCTCATGCCCCGGAGTATCTAAGAAGGTAACCTTCCCGTGGTCAGTATCCACCTGATAGGCGCCGATATGCTGAGTAATGCCGCCGGATTCGCCCTCTACCACGTGCGTCCGTCGAATGGCGTCCAGAAGCTTTGTCTTACCGTGGTCGACGTGTCCCATCACCGTCACGATTGCCGGACGGGCGCGAACATCTTCCGGCTCCTTCTTGTTGCGCTCCACGATTGCCTCATCGTAGAGGCTCACGATATTAACCTTACAGCCGTACTCGCTTGCGAGGATCTCCGCGGTCTCGGCATCAATCTGCTGATTGATGGTAACCATCATCCCCATGTTCATGAGCTTGCCGATGAGATCGGAGGCCTTTAGGTTCATCTTGCGAGCAAGGTCACTGACCGTGATGACCTCCATGATATCGATCTCTTTCGGTACCGCCTTGGCTCGCTGCGGCTTATCCTTCTGCTTCTGCTTATACTGGATTTCCTTCTCTTGGTGCCGCTCTCGCCTGCTGAACTGTTCTCGCTGCTTCTTTGACTTGTAGTACTTCCGCGAAGAAGGCTTCCGCTCGGGCGCTCCACGCTGTTCCTTCTTCTCTCCGGCGGGCGGAGGGCCCTTGCGATCACCCGAAGGCCCACCCTGACGCGCCGGCCCACCGGGCCGTGGGGTTCGCGCCTCTACTCCGCCGCCACCCCGTTGGGGTCCGCCGGGCTTGTGGGGCCCGCCGGGCTTCTGGGGCCCGCCTTTTCCCGGTCCCGGGCGCGGCGTACGAGCGCTGGGATCAATGGGTTTGCCCGTACTTCCCGGACGACGGTAAGGTGCCGGCTGGGGTCTCTGAGGTTGCGCCGGGCGTGCCCCGGATTGGGCGCCGTCTCCAGCTTTCCCGGTCGCCCGGGCCGCTGATTCGGGCTGAGCTTCTGCGCCACTCTGACTTCCGGTAGCCGACTCT
>PWGF01000493.1 GCA_003554375.1 Spirochaetaceae bacterium | reverse complement strand
TGACTATGTAGTTCTTGGCGCCTGCCATAAGAGATCTCTTGACCAGATCGTCTTTCCCAAGCGCGCTGATCATAATGACGTTCGCGTCCTTGTCGAACTCCATGAGATGCTGCAAGGCAGTGACACCGTCCATCTTGGGCATGGTGATATCCAGAGTCACCAGATCCACGTTCGGATACAACTCCTTGTACCGATCCACTCCCTCCTGACCGTTTGCGGCTGTGTCCACTACCTCGAAACCCGCCGAAGTCAGTATCTGAGTCAACTGCTTCCCCACGAACATTGAGTCGTCGACAACGAGAACACGGTACGGAGTCCCGTCCTCTTTAAGTCCTTCAGGTTCGTTCTGCTCCATATCCCGCTGCTTATCCTCCTTCGCGTTGTCGGAGTGCGCAGCGGACCTCCGCCATTGCACCCCTACGATAAGAGACATCACACCGAACGAGATTCCGGTACGACGCGCCCCGCATGCCTCATGCCTCCCGCACGCCCGAAATCAGGCCGGCGTCTTCGAAGACTCGCTGTAACACCCCGGCATCGAGGCACGTAGTTATGACGGTACGGGATAAGCGGCGGGAATGCAAGTAAGCGGGCGAGTTTGGCACTCGAGCAGCGCAGAGGTGTTGCAGCCGGCTGCGCGCGAAACGGTCAGGTTCTTCGCAACCGGCGGCTCAAGGTCGATTGTGAGATACCCAAGAGTCGCGCAGCGGCGCTTTGATTGCCGTTGCAGCGCTCGAGCGCCCGCTTGACGAGATACTCCTCCACCTCGTCCAGGGTGGGGAAACGATCTCCGATGGCAACCGGGGCTGTTCCGTCGCGATGAGCTCCAGGCGCGGACTCTCTCTCCGCAGCCCCTCCGGTATCACTGTAACGGGCGGCTCCGGCCCGATCCACCGTGGTTACGTACCCTTTTAGCAGTTCCGCGCCGATTACTCCCGCTCGGGCAAGGCTGGTTGCGTCACGCAGGATGGACTCCAGCTCCCGCACGTTCCCGGGAAACGGATGTTGCTCAAGCAGGCGAAGCGCGTCAGGCTCGACCCGAGGCGCATCGGTGTCTATCTGCTCAGCGGCCTGGCGAACGAAGTGATCCACGAGCAACGGGATATCGGCAGGACGGTCGCGAAGCGGGGGTACATGTATATGGTGCGCAGAAAGGCGATAGTACAGATCACGGCGAAATCGCCCATCAGCCTGGCGAGCGCCCAAATCGCTGTTCGTGGCTGCGATAATCCGAACACGGGCGGTTTCGGGAGCATCGGACCCCAGAGGATAGAACTCCTGCTCCTGAAGAAGCCGGAGGAGCTTGAGTTGTGACGCGGTCTGGAGATCGCCGATCTCATCCAAGAAGAGTGTTCCGGCTTCGGCACGCCGGATGAGTCCACCCCGGGGACGATCGGCACCAGTGTACGCCCCGGCACGGTGACCGAACAACGTATCGCTAAACATCGTGTCATCGACACCGCTCACGTTCACCGCTGTAAACGGCCCTGGGCGGTCGCTTGCAGTGTGAACGGCTCGTGCGATCAGTTCCTTCCCGGTACCGCTCTCGCCGGTGATCAACACGGGCGCCGGGCTCTTGGCTACTGCCTCGATATACGAGAAGATCGCGTACATGGAGGCACTTCGGGTAAGAATTGCCGAAAAGGTTTCCGGCCGCTGGAGACCTTCGCCTCCGATCCGGTTGGCGACCGAGCTCAACTCGCGTTCCAAACCACGGATCTTGAGCACGTTTCTCACTGAAGAGAGCAGTCGGTGCGGCTCGACGGGCTTCGTCAGATAGTCGAACGCGCCCATCTTCATGCATTCGACCGCCGTCTCTACGCTCTCCTCCGCCGTGATCACGATTACCGCGATCTCCGGGTGCGTCACCGAAACGGTGTCCAGAAGGTCCTTCCCGTGGATGTGAGGCATCTTCAGGTCCAGGAGCATCACATCCGGCAGCCGGCGCTCGATGCGCCCCGCGACCTCCCGACTGTCGGTGCAGTGTTCGATATCCCCCACCCCCGCGGCCTCCAACTGAGCTCGATACCGCTCTGCGGTGGGGAGATCATCTTCTACGATCAGTATATGCGGTGCGCCGGCCACGTCTCCCCCAAAGGCCACCCGTTGACGGTACCCGGCACGGGTCTCCGCCGCCGATACCCGGAGCTCGGTCCGGAATTGCAACTATAGTTGGGGATACCTCGGCCCAGCGCCGCTCCCCTAACGCCTCCACCCCATGATCCCATTGGAGTACCGCACTCTGTCAATACGCCTGCGGCACAGGCGGACGAAACGCAGGTCGCGATAGCCCACGGCCCTCCTACCGAAGAAACGCGCTCCGGCCAACTTCGCCAGCCGCGCTCCAGGTGGACCCAGACCTGCCGCCCCAGCGCGCCGGCCCCAATCCGTCCAGCCGACCTGCTCCGGGCCGGGAATCCCAACCCGCCGACCAACCCGCGTAACGCGCTCCAGCTCCCGAGCGAAACGCCGCGGCAGAGAGCCGAGGAAAGGACGGACCCCCCGCCACAGCGCCCACGAGCCAAACCCAAACGCAACCGTCGCAACAGAACCAAGGGGGAGCCAGAGCGGGATCCGCGGCAGCCCCCGGTCACGCCGGCGTGGGCCGAACAGTCGGCCCAGCTGCCGGCGTGTCCGTTCGTCCTCGGCTATTCGCACCGGCGGTCGATCCTCCCCGTCCCCTCGCATCGGCGGCGTGGGCTCCACCACGGTCCATCCGCCCTCCTCGAGATACACCTCCACCCAGGCATGCGACGCGTATCCGGTGATCTCGACCCCAGACCGACGGGTATCCTCACCGAAGCGACCGAGCGGCGCATAGAACCCCGTCACGTACCGAGCCGGAATGCCGGCCTCCCGAGCCAACACCACAAACGTCGTCGCGAAGTGGACGCAGTACCCCGTAGAGTCGTGGAATAGGAAGTGCTCGGCAAGCTCCCGTTCGGCCGGCCGCGGGCTCGGCGAGAGGCTGTAGGTAAACCGCTCCTTCTGGAGCTCCCGTAGGATCCCCCGGATGGTCCGTTCAGGATCGTCCGTAGTGAGATCTTCGGCCAGTTCCCTGACGCGGTCGGATACCTCATCCGGCAGTCGTGTGTAGCGGCGATGCTCCTCCGCGGGAAGCTCCACCGGTTCGGCTGTAGCGTCGGCCAGGAGCTGGGGCTCGGACGGCAGCCCGTTGTCATCTGGCGCTTGGGAGGCAGCAGCTCCGTCACGCTCGGCTGGCGACAGCCCGGCCTCAAGTTGCCCCACTGACCACAGGCGAACCAGATCTCCCTCCACCAGGGGCGCCTCCGGACGATATCCGAGATCCCGCCGGGCGTAATGGAACAGAGCCGGCACGTCCGCGGCTTCCCCGGATTCCGCGTTCGTCCTTGTCGTATCACCGGACTGCGGCTCCTCTGCCGACTCCCGCTCATCAGAGTCCGCCGCGATCAGCTCGAACGCTATGGTATCCAACAGATGAGGCACAAACGGATAGAAGTCGGTCAACAAGCGAAGCTCGATCTCGGGCTCCGATTCAATCTCCGGCCCTACCATCGTATCGCTTATCTCAGAGCCCACAAAGTAGCGGCCGGAGCGATACCGGAGCTCTACTTCGGAGCGCCCCTCCTCCTCCGATAGGTAGTCGAGCTCCTGGTCGTCAACGCCACCGTCACCCATGCTATCTTCATCCGGCCGGGACACATCCGCCGGATCACCCGCCGGACCCGGCCCGCTAGCCGGACCCGGCCCGGTAGGCGGCTCGGCACTGTCCTGCCCGACGGTTCGCCGTAGATCGGCCCCCGTCGGAAGCCTCTCAGCACTCCACCCTTCCCCGTCATATCGGTCGAAGACCTGTGTCCGTAGATAGTAGGTCCGGGAACCCGCGGAGCGGAGCTCAAACACGGGGATTCCCGACAATCGTGCCCCTTCGCCCAGCCTCCCTCGTTCGAACCC
The DNA here is from genome assembly GCA_003554375.1 of Spirochaetaceae bacterium. GTDB lineage: Bacteria > Spirochaetota > Spirochaetia > DSM-27196 > SKKC01 > PWGF01. The sequence goes on along the minus strand of PWGF01000493.1, from coordinate 1,169 downwards.
GTGACCGTAGCCCGGAACCCCGTACACCATTGGTAGAGCGGGGAATACACGCTCGATGGCGGCTTCAAATACCGGCGAAAGACGACTAACCAGCCGGCTCCCGGTAGGCTGATTGAAAACGCTCATGAGCTGACCTGCCGTCGCGCTCAGTAAAACGAAGATCAGACCCACCGCTGCAGCCCGTGTTCGATAACCCCGCCCGCCAATCCGTGCCAAACGAACGGCAACAGCCGCGCCGACAAAGAACACCACGAGGAGAACGGCAGTGCCGACTACGGGCCCCACAGCCACAATAGGAGCAAAACCGCTTCGAATACCGGTCCCTATACGGTCCGCGCCGGCCCCTGTCCCAACCATCACGAGGAAAGCAGCTAGCGCGGCCGCCGCAAGGAGAGCGGTAATCGGGCGTCTATAGCCGTTCCCGCCGGCGATCGCGAATCCGAACCCGCCCATGAGGCCGAATGCGTACGAAACCGCGCCGCGGGGCTCCCCTTCTGCCGCTTGTTCCAGCCATACTACCCAAGCGCCGAGAGGAAGAACCACGATATAGGACAGGATAAACAGAGCAAAAGACGCAGGAACCACCAGCCCGGCGGCCATCGCTAGAGTTTCCTCCCTCGAGCGCCCGCGCCACCCCTCCGAGCCCCCTGCTTCCGGGCAGCCACCGGCGAGCGAGTGTATCGCTCTAGACCGTGTGTGTACCGCGATGGCGGTCAACCCAACCATGATTGCGCCCGCTTCAACCGGTCCTCGAGCATTTAGAACCTCGAACAGAGCTGAAGCAAGGAGTACCGGGATCACCGCCGCTCCCAAAGCCGTTCCCATCGTCTTAAGAAAGGCCACGCCTCGTCTGTTCGAATCGCCTGCCGGTACTACCAATCAAGCACCTCACGATCCAACTCTTCCGTCTGCCGGACCACCGCCCACGATCCGCCAAGCCCTTCACGGTTTCGCAGGCCCAATAGCGCCTGATACTCTTCAGAAGTGGCGCTACACGCATTTACCACAACACGCAATGCCGGCTCCCCCCGACCCGAGCTCCGGTTCCCCTCTGCCAGCTGCAGAGCGGTCTGAAAACGATGGGTTATCGCAATGACCCCCGATCGCCGACTTCCCAAGAGCTCCATAGGCTCGCGGCCGCTCTGAAAGAAGACTCCGACGCTCCGGGC
>PWGF01000337.1 GCA_003554375.1 Spirochaetaceae bacterium | reverse complement strand
CCATCCGGCGTCGCCCCCAGCACCGTCTCCAACGCCTCCTGCGCCGTGCCCGCCACAGGGTCGGCCACGCCCGGCTTAAGCGCGATTTCGAGCGCGACGTCCCACCCCGGCATGGCCGCCGACGCGCCGTCGCCGTCCAGGGTAATCTCCTCTGCTACCGGGTCCCGGAATACCTTCGCCATCTCTTCGGGAGGCGTGAACTCCGCGACCACGCTCCCCGTATCGCCCCGGCCATGCACCAGGAAGACATCAAGGCTACGAACCGCCGAGACCGGCGCGCCGGCTTCCCGAAGCAGGCGCCGAGCTCGAAGTCCCCGCTGGTCTAACTCCGCATCGCGGTGGTATCTCTCAATTCGCATTGCTGTCGCTACGATACCAGAAAGCTTTTCCCGTGCACACGGCCACGGTTTCCGCTGCGTAGCCCGCGTGTACCGGCGCGAGGCACCGAGGGGATAGCGACGGCAGTCCGGTATACCGCCTGGACTATATAGTCACGGGAGTATATATTAGACGTGTGATTGAAACACAGCAATTCACAGGAGGTTTCCGACTATGAAGCGGAAGAACGTAGTAATCACCACCGTCATCGCATTCGTTGCCGGCATTGCCCTTACCGGCGCCGTCGGCTTCTTCAGCATGCCATCGCTCATGATGCTCGAGGACGAAAGCCCGTATGGCTTCGAAACGACTGTCGACGCGTTCGAACAGGCCGTCGCCGAAGGCGGTTGGTCCGTCCTTCAGGTTCACGACATGCAGGAAACGCTCGCCGGTCACGGCCACGACATAGATGCTGTGAAGATCTTCGAGCTCTGCTCCTCAGAGTATTCCGCGGAGATCCTCGCCCTCGACGACGAGCGAATTGTCTCCCCTCTTATGCCGTGCCGCGTCTCCATCTATGAGAAGAGCGACGGCACCGCCTACATCGGTCGCATGAACAGCGATCTCATGGCACGCCCGTTCGGCGGAGTCATCTCCGAAGTCATGCAAGTCGCCGCGGTCGAGACCGAAGAAGTTATCGCCGAGGTTGTCAACGGTGACGTCCAGGTAGCTGAGAGTGACTGACGCCGTGCCGGCGCACTCTCTTGGGTGGATCGGGTCGGCCCCGCCCGGTGGGGCCGGACTCGTCCCTTCGAGGCGCCGGGCAGGCCCCGCCGGCCGAGGCCAACCTTCGCAGCTCCTCCGTTCGCGGCTCCTCCGTCCCTGCACGACTATCCTCCCTCGCCGCACCGGTACGAGTAGACCACGATCTCGTCGCGGCGCTCCCAGCCTTTCGGCTCCCAGAAGCGCTCCCGGTGCGGGTCTTCCCGGAAGACAAACGCGTGACATTTTCCGATTCCCTGCTCACGGAGCGCCGCCAGACTCCGCTCCACAAGCTGCGACCCCAGGCCGTTGCCCTGCCACTCGGCCGCTACCGCCACATGGTAGAGATAGCCCCGCCGCCCGTCGTGCCCGCACAGCGACGTTCCCACCACGCGGTCTCCCGCCAGCGCCACAAAGCTACACCCGCGGTTGCGCTCCAGAAAGCGCTGAAGCCGTTCCGGCTCGTCAGCGGAGCTCAACCCGATATGGGGTGTTGCTCGCCAAAGCGCAAGAGCCGCCTCGATATGATCCTCTTCGAGCAGCCGGATTTCGAACATGGCGCGAGTCTACACCAACCGCATCCGTCCTCACCATCGGCCCCAGATCACCGCGTTCGGTTGAACGCCACTACACGAAACGCCCGCTTGTGTTGACGGGCGCACCCCCCTCGGGCAGAATCGATCGGTAGGAGGCTCCCATGGCTGACACTTCCTGGGGCGGGCCGCCGGTCCCCGGGCGCTTTGACGGTAAGACCATCCTCATCACCGGCGCTGCGGGAGACATCGGGCTCGCCACCGCCGGCCGGTTCGCCCAAGAGGGCGCGGACCTCGCGCTCGCGGACCTCGACCAGGATGCGCTCCGCCGCGCCGAGGCAACGCTCCGCGAGGTGGGACCGCGTAACCTGCGGTGCTACCCGTGTGACGTCACCGATGAGAAAGCGGTCGTCCAGCTTACTGAGCAGGCCGCCCGAGAGCTCGACGGGATCGATCTCCTCTTCAACAACGCAGGCTATCAGGGCGAGTTCGCGCAGACCCACCGTTTCCCCGCTCAGGACTTCCGCAAGATCCTCGAGGTCAACGTGACCGGAGCTTTTCTCGTACTCCGGGAGGTCACCGCCCACATGGCCGAGCGCGGAGGCGGCGCCGTCGTCAACACCGCCAGTATGGCCGGAGTCGAAGGCCCTCCCAACATGCTTGGCTACGGCGCCTCCAAAGGAGCCGTTATTACGATGACCATGACCGCCGCCAAGGACCTGGCTCCTTTGGGCATCCGAGTGAACGCCATAAGCCCTGCGTACATGGGGCCCGGGTACATGTGGGACCGCCAGACCCGGAAACAGGCGGAGGCAGGCTCGCAGTACTTCCCGGCGGATCCCTCAGCCGTAGGAGACCAGATGATCGAGAGCATCCCCATGCGCCGATGCGGCCGGATCGAAGAGATCCCCGGCACCGTCGCGTTCCTCATGAGCCCGGATGCAAGCTACATCACCGGGGTCAACATCCCTATCGCCGGCGGCATCGGGTAGCTCTCGCCGCAGCGCGGCCGGCTCGGCCCGCGGTGTTTCACGCCTCACGTCACGTGCCTCGCTCACAGGTGCAAACTCCGATTTAAGCAGGGCAAACGCATTCGACGTCCGCCGGCGAAAGAACGGCGGCGATCGGTCCTCCGTATGGGCGTCGTATCCCGCTTGAAGTTGACCAGCACGGTCAATGGCACCGCCGGGCCGGCCCCCCGGCGCCGCCGCACAACCTGTCTGGGCCAAATGCGTTTGCCTTGCCGATTTGAGATTCAAGCTATAGCTGTTGACAAAATCGATCAGAATAGTGTATGAACTGCGCTAATCTCATTCTCGGACGGGAAGGATGGCGGCTTTCGTGCGCAGACGCACCGGTCAACACCATACCTCCTCCTTGGGTATGCGGCGCCCCCGGGGCACGTTTTTCGATCCCCATGCTCGCCGGGCCACCGCCGTGCGGGCAAGCGGGTGCGCCGCCCCACCGCGAGTTGCGACTGCTTTTGCCGCAGCTCGCCGGACCTCCTTGTCTCCGGTTACCGCCGCCTTCAGTCGAGCGGCCACGACGGTATCCGGGTATGCCTCCTTTCGTAATGCGCCCGTTTCATCCTTCCCGCTCCGGGGTTCTTTCCGACCGGAGACAAGCGCACGCACAGAGGCCGGCGCGCGGCTGGTCTCTCGGAGTGCCACACCTGTCCTGTTTCACACTGCCGTAGCAGGTATCGCACCCGTACCGGTTGCCCAGCCGGTCGGTGGTTGCGGCGGTGGTAATCGGGCCCGGCGGTAGGCCGGCGCTCGGCAATTCTTCACGCCACCAGCATCACCCTGTCGACCGGCATACTCGTCGCCAACGCCCCTCGAAGCATGTGCACCCGAGGTATAGGGGAAAGGAGGATTACCATGGAGGACTACGCGTTACGTCTCGACCAGGTCAACAAAGTGTTCCTCAGCAAAGTGAAAGGGAAAGGGCTCCGCGCCTCGCTTCGTTCGCTTGCACGGCCGGATATACGCTCGGTTCACGCGGTTCGGAATCTGGATCTCGCCGTCGGGCGCGGGGAGCTTCTCGCGTTCATCGGCCCCAACGGCGCCGGCAAGAGCACGACCATCAAGCTCATAACCGGCATCCTCTTCCCCGACTCCGGGAAGATCGATGTCCTCGGGCTCGATCCGCATCGCAAGCGGCGAGAGCTGGCCTTTCGCATCGGGACCGTCTTCGGACAGAAGTCCCAGCTCTGGTTCCATCTGCCTCCGCTCGACTCGTTCCACCTCCTCGGACGCGTGTACGACGTACCCGGTCGCACGCTGAAGGAGCGAATCGACGAGCTCGTGCACGTCTTCGAGATCGAGCCGCTCCTCCACCAGCCGGTACGAAAGCTCTCCCTCGGCGAGCGCATCCGCTGCGAGATGGCCGCTTCGCTCATCCATCGGCCCGAAATTCTCTTTCTCGACGAACCGACCATCGGGCTCGATGTCGTGGTGAGACAGCGGATCCGTGACCTCATCCGGACGATGAACCGTGAGCAGGGCGTGACCATCTTTCTCACCAGCCACGACGTCGGCGATATCGAGAAGCTCTGCCGCCGCGCCGTGGTGATAAACGGCGGCGAAGTCGTGTGGGACGGAACGGTGAAACATCTCAAGTACTCGCTTCTCAACCGCCGCATCATCGACCTCAAGAGCGACGGCCCGATCCCGCTCGACATTCCGGGCGTCCGCACCATCAAAGCAACCGACTACAGCGCCAAGCTCGAGGTCGATCTCGATACGATCCGCCTCGAAGAGGCTGTCCAGCGGATCTTTGCCTCGGTAAGCGTTCAGGACATCAATATCGCAAATGTCCCCACTGAGGAGATCATCACGCGCATCTACCAAGATACCGAAGCGGGAGCTACGCCCGGGACGAGCTCCAGCTCCAGCTCCAGCTCCAGCTCCAACTCCAACTCGAACTCAAACTCCGGCTCCGGAGCCGAACCGAAAGGAGGCCGGCCATGTCGAGCATAGCAACCGGCGCCGAACGGCTCCGCCGTGGGACCGCCCGGACCCGCCGTGGGACCGGGCCATTGGGTTCATCGCGTTCGGCGGGCCCATCGGGATCGTCCGGCCGGCCCGATCCGGCCGGCCTGCTCCGCCCTGCCGGGCCGCTCGCGCGTATCGGCAGGCGGTACGGGGCAGTGTTTCTCTCGGCAGCGCGCACGCAGGTCACCTACCTCGGCGCGTTTCTCTTCCGGAACGTCTTCCTCGTGGTGATTCTCTTCGTTATGTACTCGCTCTGGCGCGTTGTCTTCGCCGACAGCGCCATAGCCGGCTTCACCCTCGGCCAGACGCTCTGGTATCTGACGTTCACCGAAGCGGTGGAGCTCTCCCGGACGCGACTCCATATCGACATCCAGGACGACGTACGCACCGGCGCCGTGGCGTACACGCTCACCCGTCCCTATTCCTACGTCGGATTCAATCTGGCACAGGCACTCGGCTCGGCGATGGTGAAGCTGTGGCCGCTTCTGGCAATCGGCTTTGCCGTGGCGATGGTCCTTGTCGGGCCCCTGGACGGGTACGTGGCCGCGTTCCCGCTGGGCCTCGTTGCGATGATGGCCGGTGTCGTTTTGGGCACCCTCTGGGTGCTCTTTATCGGGCTCCTCGCCTTCTGGACCGAGGACGTTTCGCCGTTCTACTGGATCTACCAGAAGCTTGTCTTCGTCTTGGGCGGCATGTTCATCCCGATCGATTTCTTCCCCGACTGGCTCGCGGCGCTCTCCGCCCGGACGCCGTTTGCCTATCAGGCGTACTGGCCCGCTCGCATGATGGTCGCGCCGGACGCAGCCACCCGAATCGAGACCGCCGTAGGCCAGGCCGGATGGATTGCCGTGCTCGCGCTCGCCTGCGCACTCCTCTTCGCTCGCGCCCGGCGGCGCATGCACGCTCACGGGGGGTAGCCGCCGGGCCAGTGCGGCCCGGCACGGGAGGTACAGGCGCATGCACGCCCACCGGGGGGTAGCCGGGCCCAAGAGGCACAGTCGTCCGGCCGGGCGCGACCGGCAGCGCTCACCCGGCCGAAGGCTCCCGGCTGCCGGCTGCCGGCCAACGGCTACGCCCGGCGGCGGGCGGGGGCAGGCGGCGGCTACTCACAGCCGGTTACGACGGCCTGCCAAGAAAAGGGGCGGACGCGGAGGCCGGAGGCGAAGGCCTCACCTAAGCGCCGGAAGAAAAGCCCAAACGGAAGAATGAAGGAGGCTTTGAATGAAGCTCGTGGACACAGACCTCGCCAAGCTCTTGGCTCAATACGTGAAGCTCAATCTCCAGGCGGCTATGGAGTACCGTACCGCCTTTCTGACGCAGGTCTTCGGGATGATGCTCAACAACGGCGTCTTCGTCGTGTTCTGGCTCATCGTCTACCAACACACGCCGGGCGACATCGCCGGATGGGCGTTCGCCGACGTCATGTTCCTCTGGTCGCTGGCAGCACTCGGGTTCGGGCTGGCGCACGCGCTTATGGGAAACGCGTTCTACCTCTCGCGCACCATCTACAACGGGGAGCTCGACGTGTTCTTGCTCCAACCCAAACCGGTGCTGCCCAACCTGCTCTGGTCGCGGAGCATCATTTCCGGCTGGGGAGATGTCCTCTACGGGATCTTGCTCTTCGCGCTCACCCAGCCGCTCGATCCACTGCGGGTGGTGGCCTTTCTCGCGTTCGGCGGCGCGTTTGCGGTCGTCTTCACTGCCGTGCGCGTCATCTTTCACAGCCTGACGTTCTTCTTTGGGAACGCCGAGGACTTCGCGCAGACCGCCGGCGAGCTCGCGCTCACGTTCTCACTCTACCCGGGCGGCGTGTTCGAAGGCGCAACCCGGTGGCTCCTCCACTCCCTTATTCCCGTGGCGTTTGTCGCATACCTCCCCGCCCGGCTTTTCCGCGCGTTCGATCCCGGCCTCCTGGCGATCGTGCTGGTAGCCGACATCGCTATCGTTGTCCTCGGCTTTGCCGTATTCGCTCGCGGCCTTCGGCGCTACGAGTCCGGCAATCGAATTGGAACAAGGCTATAGGAGCGGCGACGAGCGCCCCGTGAAACAAGTACTCGCGCCCCGTGGCAACGCCACCATGGGCCACGGGAGAGCAATGACCGCGGGCATTCGCCGCGGCCTTTCCGGTTGCAGGGGCCAACTGCGTTTGCCCTGGGCACAGCGGAGGCCCCGGTTGAACCGCTTCCCGGCGCTCGATACAATCGGGCACTCACTTCACGGCGGAGTCACGGAGCTATGGCAGCACTCGGGACAATCTTCTTCACATCGCTTCTGGTCGCGTTTTCGGGCGCGATGATGCCGGGGCCGCTTCTCTCGGTCACCATCAGCGAGAGCGCCCGGCGCGGCCCCGCCGCGGGACCACTCCTCATGGTAGGCCACGCGCTTCTCGAGCTCGCCTTGGTCGTAGCGCTCCTCTTTGGTCTCAGCCCGGTTCTCGAGCACGACCTTTTCTTCGTCGTGACGGCGCTCGCCGGCGGTGCAATCATGCTCCGGATGGCGCGCGGGATGTTCAAGTCGCTCCCGACGCTCTCCTTCCGCACGGTGCCCGAGGGAGATGGAGCGCGAAACCTCTTTCTCTCCGGCGCCCTCATGAGCATTGCCAATCCGTACTGGACTATCTGGTGGGCCACCATTGGGCTAGGCTACGTGCTCCACTCGCGGGCATTCGGAGTCGCCGGCGTTGCACTCTTCTTTGTAGGCCACATTGCGGCCGACTTCATTTGGTACGCTGCGGTCTCGACCGCCGTCGGTAAGGGGAAGAAACTCGTCTCCGACCGCGTCTACCGCGTCCTTATCGGCGCCTGCGCGGTGTTTCTGGCCGGCTTTGCCCTCGTGGTGGTAGTTTCGGGCATGGGACGTCTCTTGGGATAGCACCAACAATCCTTGCCTCACGCTCTGAAGGCCCCGGTCCGAGCCGGACGCGACCATCGTACTGTGGCGTACAAGCTCTCGTTAAGGTGCGTTTTAGTCGCTCCTTTTGCTCGGATCGGCGCAAAGCGGATAGCGTTCGGGATTTCTCATACGATCTAGGTCCAGGTCAACGTCAAGATCCGGCCAATGGAAGTGGCCAGGTCTTACTTCCTCCACGTGAAAGATCTTCTTCACCGGAGCGTGCTCGAACCACGGGAACCGATCGAAGTCCAGATATAGTTCCTCATCTCCATAGGCGAGCCACAGGCCGAAGGGTGTCACCTGTACCACCTCAATCTCCGACTCTGAAGTGCTGATCCCAGGCACGAGAGATTTCCTCCTTCCGCTCGATAACGGTCGACTCCAGATCCCTTAATGTCTGTGCCGAGAGGCCTTTGGATACGGCCAACTGCACCGCAGGCTCGAGCCAAAACTTCGCCTCTCCGTCCGGACCCAGGACGTGAACGTGTTTCCGAGGCTCCTCTCGCGAGAAAAAGAAGAACCGATAGGGCCCGTCACGGAATACTGTTGGACTCACACCATGAACATACCATAGCGTTGACGATACTGTCCGCACCCGTGCGACTTGGCACCAACAATCCTTGCCTCACGCTCTGAGGCTAAAGCTCCTTCACCGTGTAATCGAGCTCCACCCCAAACTGCTTCTGCGCATGCTCGAAGATGGATGAAGCCTGGGGAGCGTCCCAGACAGCTTCGAAGATGTCCTGCTCTCCGGTGAGCTTCTCCCGGTAACGCGTTCCCGTCTGCACCCGCGCCCGGTTCACCGCTTCCAACGTCGCGCGGTCCAGGGCGAACGGATTTCGTCCGACGAAGAACCCGACGTCCTCGACGAGCGGAACGTCGTTCCACGGGGCGCAGTCGCAGTCCGGAGTAATGTTCACGGCGAAGTTGATGTAGAGGGCGTTCTCACCGAGGTAATCCGCCGCGGAATAGGCGTGTTCCGCCGCCTTCTCCACGAACTCGTGGACCTCCGAGCCCGAACCGGGCTCCATTGCCTGGTAGTTACAGACCGAAACGCACTGACCGCAGCCGATACAGAGCTCGTAGTCGATGACTGCCGTCCCGTCCTGCATCGTGATCGCCCCCTCGGGACAGACCCGGTAGCACTGCCGGCAGCCCACACAGTTTTCCGCTTTCACGACCGGCTTGGCGGCTGCGTGCTGATCCATCTTCCCGGCAATGGAGGCGCAGCCCATCGAGAGGTTCTTGAGGGTTCCGCCGAACCCGGCCTCGATATGGCCCTTGAAGTGAGTGAGAAAAATCACTTTCTCCGCTTCCAGGATTCCGCCTGCAAGCTTGGTCTTGCTGAAGTGCTTGCCGGCGACCTCCACTTCCCGGTATCCGAGCCCGCGCACGCCGTCCGCCGGGACAAACGGGGCGCCGACGGTAGCGTAGGTGTAGCCGTGCTGGACGGCGGTCACGCAGTGGTCCACTCCGTTGTGGCGACCGCCGGAGTAGAGCGTATTCGTGTCGGTGAGATACGGCTTGCCGCCTCGGGCTTTCACCTCCTCCGCGACAATACGCGCGAAGTTCGGGTTCAGGTATCCCAAGTTCTCGCGCTCGCCGACGTGGACCTTGATCGCCACGAGCTCGCCTTCGGAGATCGAATCGAAGTATCCGCTTGCCTTGAGGAGCTTTTTCAGTTTCTGCTCGAGCGAGTTCCGATGCTCCGTTTTCATATTGGTGAAGTAGATCGTATCCATAAAACGAAAGAATAGCAGATCGAGCGGTCACCTTCCACGGTAGCGGCGCAAGCGCCTAGCTCTCCGGCGCGTGGGACCGGGCCAGGTCGGCTCGTACAGTTCGCGAGAGCCCCCGCGGCCGCTACGTCCGCTACGGCCGGCCGAGCAGAATCGTATCAAAGCCGATATCGGCCACCGGCAGGTTTTCCGTCCACAGTGCCCCGGCCCTGCCCGGATCGTTTATAGAGAGCCCCAGATGGATCCGCGTATTCCAGAACAGCCGCGGAAGAGAGAATCGGGCTCGCGCCCCAGGCCGAACGGTGCCCCCGGCAACATCGTAGGTGAGCGAGGCTTGTGCCTCGTAATCGAAGCCGATCAGACGCTCCTCTTCGGTCATCCCCGCCCGAGACACCCCGAGCGATACCGCGGGATCGCGCACGAGTTGGGCGTCGCCCCGGAGGTCTACGCCCGCGGTGAGCGCCCCGGAAACAAGAACGCGCGGCTCGAGAAGCTCCCGTCCTGCGTCGACGTACGGCCAGAGCGCTTGGCCCGCCGGCAAATAGAGCAGACCGCCGGCGATCTCCCGGACGAGCTCCTCCACCCTGCTTCGCCGTACCGAGAGGTCCCACTGCGCGATACGCTCGGCTTCCCCGTCGTAGAACACCGCTAACCGAAACGGTTCTACCGATACCTCGTAGAATTGAAACTCCCGCTCTATCGTCTCAGGTTCACTCTCCGGTGCGGTCTCCTCCTCTTCCTCCCCGGAGTCTTCCGGGTTCGCATCCGCATCGCCGGCGTCTGCTTCACCGTCACGGCCCCGGCCGGCAAACGCCGGCCGCTCCTCGGTCAGCCCCGCCACAACAATGCGGAGCCTATCCGCCTGTAACCATAGCCCGCCAAGAACGTTGGAGTAGATCCACTCTTGGTCGTCCATGGTTACCGTGTTCCCCCCGGCCACCCCGAAAAGCATCACCGCACCGGGCCCCCACGGCGCGCGGTCCCACACCCACGCCGCCGCCACCTCGCCTGCTTCCGCGTCCGCCGCCCGCGGACCGTCCGAGGTGCGAACCGAGACGGGCTCGTCGCCCAGTGGGTACCAGAACGTCCCATGAGCAAACAGGCGGACGTCCCGGTACCGAACCATCCGCGAGAGGCGATCGATGTTCCGGTAGTAGAGCGCCCGCGATTCAAACGTCCGCTCCGATTGATCGACGAACTGAGTCGCCGTGAGGGGCCCCGAGGCGCCGGCTGTCACCGACACGACAAGCGCTATACATCCGGCTGCCGGCCACACAGTCATTCTCCGCATGCGCTCATGGTATACCCGATCGCGGTGCCCCGAACAGCGTGAGGCACGGATTGTTGGTGGATTCCGGGCGGAAGAGAGGCGCCGCCTTCCCGCCCTTCCGCCCGATTGTGGAGGTGGCCGAGGTAGTGTACAACGTGGGAAGAGTTCGAGCGTATTTTCGAGGAGACGCCTTATGGGTGAGCTGGAAGGTTTCGATGCATATGTTCGCGATGCCATGGCCTCATGGAGCTGTCCAGGCACGGCAATCGCAGTGATCAAAGACGGGGAGCCGGTCTACCGCGCCGCGTTCGGCGTGCGGGACCGGGAGCACGAAGCCCCGATGACCGAAGATACCCGCTTCCCCATGGCCTCGGTCACCAAAGCGTTCACCGCTATGAGCGTGGCACTCCTTGTGGAGGACGGGCTCCTGGAATGGGACAAGCCGGTACGGGAGTACATGCCGGAGCTCGTGCTCAACGATCGCTACGTCACCGAGCACCTCACCGTCCGGGACATGCTGAGCCACCGGAGCGGGCTTCCGCGGCACGACGCGGCCGCGTGGCGGCTCGACATCTCCCGGGCGGAGCTCGTCCGGCGCATGCGACACCTGAAGCTCGCCGCGAGCTTCCGCGAGCACTTTCTCTACAACAACCTCATGTACTACATAACTCCCTACCTGGTGGAGAAGCTCAGCGGCCGGGACTGGGAGGAGTTCGTCACCGAGCGTATCTTTGGGCCACTCGGCATGAGCTCGTCAAACTTCAGCCCGGACTGGGACGGCGCGGAGCTGCCTCTTGCACTCGGATATCGAGCCGAGCGGGACGAAGAAGGCGATGTCACCGGGCTCGTACACGTGCCCTTCGGGCGGCACACCAAGCTCTCCCCCGGCGGCGCCGGAGCGCTCTTCTCCACCCTCTCGGACATGGTCCGGTGGCTCCAGCTCCATGCGAACGGCGGGGTTATTCCGGGAGCCCCGGCCGAGGCGCCACGGCCGGGCCGGACCGGCGAAGCGACGGCAACGCCTGGGCCGGAAGCCGGATCCGCCGGGGAAGGGACCAGCGATTCTGGGAGCCCTCCCGCCGGCGGAAACGCGTCCCGGCTCCTCTCCGAGGACAACCTCCGACAGATGCACGCGCCTCACACGATCGTGCCTACGGGAGGCATCGGGGAAGCGCTCCACGGAACCACGATATCGACGTACGGCCTCGGGTGGATGGTGGATCCGTACCGCGACGACACGCTCCTCCACCACGGCGGAGGAGTCGAAGGACACACGCTTCATGTCGGCGTTCTTCCCAAGCACCGGGTCGGGGTCGTCGTCCTCACGAACCTCGCCTTCTGCCCGCACCCGCAAGCTCTCCTCTACGAGGCGATCGACCGCGCCCTCGGATCCCCGAGTCAGGACTGGAACGCCCGGTACCACAGTGTGGTCGACCCAATCTTTGCGGGCCGCGCCAAGAGCAAGCAGACCACTGAAGAGGAACGAGTGGCCGGCGCACCGCCAACCCATCCGATCGAGGAGTACACCGGAGTCTTCGAAGCTGACGGCTATCCGGAGTTCGCGGTGCGCCAAGCGCCGGCAACGAGGCCGCGCGATGCGTCGGCCGGCAGTGCAAGCTCGACGGGCGACAGCGGAGACACCCGCCGCAGTGGGGCCGGCGGGGCCGGCGCCGGCGGCGGTTCGATCGGCAGCGGCGACAGCGGCAGCGGGGCCGCGCACGGCCCTGACGACGCGGACAATGCGGCGGAGACCTCATCCCCTCGCCTGCAAGCTCAGCTCGTCGGAAGCTTCGACTGGTCGGTGCTCCGTCATCTCCACTACGACGTCTTTGAGTGGCATATCGACGACCTCGAACTGCGCCCTGCCGCCCGCTTCCTGGTCAACGAGCAAGGAGAGATCGACTCGGTTTCGCTCCCGATCGAGCCGGCGGTAGAGGACGTCGTGTTCAAGCGGAAGGAAGTGGAGCTCACCGAGGAGCAACGTGCGCTCGTATGCGGCGAGTACGACCCCGGCATCGAAGGGATCACTTTCACTATCTCGGTCCACGGTCAGAAGGTATTCTTTGCCCAGACCGGCGCACCTCCTCAGGAGCTCAAGGCCCACCGGGTCACCGACAAAGCCATCACCTTCAAGCTGGAGCGCTCGCGAATCGAGTGCATCGTGGAGCAAGGCCGTGTCACCAAGCTCGCGCTCAAGGCTCCGGAGACGACTCTGGAGGCGGAACCGTGCAGAAACCATGCTCCTCCGCATCAAGAGCAGCGTTGAACTTGGCGCTCATATTCTGAAATGAGATCCAGGCCGTAAGCGCGGTGATCTCGTCGCCGGTGAAGTGGTTTTTCAGCGTGGCGAACAGGGCGTCATCCAGCTCGGCACAGCGTTGAGTGACCTCTTCCGCATAGGCCAAGGCAGCCCGCTCCCGGGGCGTATAGGCGGTACTCCGGCGCCATCGATCGACTTCAGCCGCCTTCTGCTCGGCCCCGGCTGCGCGCAGGAAGTTGTACGAGTTCAAGTCCACGCAGAAGCGGCATCCATTCAACTGAGCCACGCGAATCGAGACTATGCTCCGCAGGGCCGCGTCAACCGGATACCGGCGCCGTTGAAACAGCCCGACAAGCGTGAGCATGCCCAGAAACGGCCCCGGCAGGCGAGCCCAGAGAAGGGACGGCGCAAGCACGCGACCGTACTTGCGCTCCTGACGTCGCAGGAACAACCGGATGTACCACGGATGGCGGGAGATCGGTTTGGGCTCTATTCGCGGCATAATTTCTTGACCCCTCTTATCAACATTTTGCTCGCAGACAACATACTGCCCGGGAGCCGCCGGTTCAAGATAAGCCTCCGATCCGATCGAAAGTTGCCGACCACCACAGAGCTTCTGGTATGCCGGTCGCCGAGCTGGGCGCCAAGACTCCTGACAGCAAGGCGGTGCGGGTGCCTGTCACAGCCGTGCCGCGGCGCAGCGCGACGATATGCACCATAGGATGCGCTATGGTATAGAGTGCGCAATGCAGTATCGGAGATCCCAGATGAACCGAGCTCCTGTCGTGACACCAGAAAGGCGGGAATCCACGTCCAGGCCGGGAGAAGACTCAAGCCTGCCGCTCCCCGGATCACTCAAGGCAGGTTCCAGCCGGCTATCGCCGCCGCTCGTCGCACTCGTGGCGATGCTCGTCCTCCTGTGGGCCTCACCCGGTCTCGAGCTCACGCATGCCCAGGACACAGGGCGGGAGACCGAGATCGAGCGCGAGGTCATCGGTCGATCGGTGGAAGACCGGCCGATCGCGGCCTACCGCATCGGGGACGCAGAGCGCGTGGTCGCACTGATAGGCGGAATCCATACCGGAGCCGAGGAGGAGTCGGTTCACATCGTGGAGGAGCTCCGGGACTACTTCGCGGAGCACCCGGACCAGTTACCGCGGGGACTCGGCCTCGTATTCGTTCCCAACGCAAACCCCGACGGGTACGAGCACGGCACGCGCGTCAACGCGCGCGGAGTGGATCTCAACCGTAACTGGCCTACCGAAGACTGGCAGGCCGAGGCCTATCACGGCGACCGGCGTGTCGACGCGGGAGACGAGCCCCTCTCGGAGGCGGAGACTCGGGCGCTTTACGAGTTTCTCGTGGACCTCCAGCCGCATTTCGTTCTGAGCTATCACGGGTACGCTGCGCTTCTCGAGGACAACGATGCCGGCGCGGCAGAACCGCTCACCCGTGCATACGCGGAAGCTGCCGGCTACCGCCATATCCGGGAATGGCCGTACTATCCGATAACCGGCGAGTTCATAAACGCCATGGCCGAGGAAGGGATTGCTGCAGCGGACGTGGAGCTTGAGCAACATGACCAGGAGGCCTTTCAGCGTAACCTCCAAGGGCTTCTCCGCGTTCTCGAGCTCGTCGCGGGCGGGGAGTAGGAACGAGGGGAGTAGGGACGGGGCACCTCTGCCGGACCATCTGAGTAGCGACGGAGCACCTCTCGCGGAGCATCTCTACGCCAACGGGCAACTCCCGAGCCCCACGCCGCGTCGCTGTTGCCCCGCGGCAGGCACGACACCCAAGCCGCGCCCCGCCTGACTGTGGTCCGCGCGAAGACGCGATCCCGCAACCGGGCCGCGGGTAAGCCACCGTTGCCGCCCGGCGGCAAATCGAGTAGCCTCGATTTGAAGCATGTACGTGGAAGAATCGCTTCAGGATCGCTACGAGCTCTTCCGTCGCGCCGGGAAACCTGGGCTCGCCGAGACGCTGGGAATCGAGTTGACCTACATCACGCGGGCGGAGATACGTGCCACGATGCCGGTGGACGAGCGCACCCGCCAGCCCGCGGGTTTACTCCACGGCGGCGCCTCGGTCGCGCTGGCTGAGACCGTCGCAAGCCTCGGCACATGGTTCAACATCGATCCGGAAACGTACTCCGCCGCGGGCCTCGAGATAAACGCCAACCACCTCCGGCCGCTCCGAAGCGGCACGGTGACCGCAACCGCGTGCCCGCTTTCCGCCGGAACACGGACGTGGGTCTGGGATATTCGCATCACCGTGCCCGACGGGAAGATGGTATGCGTCTCGCGCTGCACCGTGGCCGTCGTGACCCGACGTGACCCGGACCGCCGGTTCGGCACCTAGTCGGCGCCTAAGCAGGCGCGTCTTCGCCGGGGCGATACCCCTACGTGACCACCGGTTGCGTCCTCCCCTTCACCTTCACCGAGCCGCGCTCGCGAAAACCGTAGTCACGCGTAAGGCGAGCCAGAGTGGCCTCGGAGATCAGAATGCTCTCAGGGTTCGCGGTTTCCTGGATGCGGGAAGCCACGTTCACCGTGTCACCAAGCACGGTCAGGTCTCTTCGCTTCTGCGTTCCGATCTCGCCGCGGATCACCGGGCCGCTGTTGAGTCCTATCCTGACCTGAACCGGATCCTTCCCAACCTCGACCCGTGTCTCGTTCAACCGCGCCAGGGCATCGATGATCTTCATTGCCGCCGAAACTGCGTCATCCGCGTCGAAGAACGTGGCCATGACGGCATCTCCGATGAACTTGTCGATGTCGCCATGGGCTTCACTCGTGATCACCTCGCAGATTCCGAACACCTCGTTGAGGAGCTGGGACACCTCCTCCGGAGAATTGCTCTCCGCAAAGGTGGTGAAGCTCACAATGTCGAGGAAGAGCACCGTCATGTCACACTGCCGCGCCTCGGTTCCTTCCCCGGAATTGACCTGCTCCAGAACCTCCTCATAGGTTCCCTCCGACACGTACTTCCGAATGAGGGCTTGGAACTTCTCCTGCAGCTGCCGGTACTGCTCCTCCGAGGTCACATCGCGGAACACCTCAATCCCGGCGATCGGGCGGCCGTCGGAGTCCTTGATCGCTCCGATGTGCGTGTAAACGGGGAATCGGGTGCCGTCCTTGGCACGAGGATAGACCTTAGCCTGCGCCGGCTCGCCCGTTTCGATCGTGTTCTCAAGTGGGCACCGTCCGGTACAGAGCAGGTTACCTTCAGCGTCGATGTGGTTCAGCAGGTTGTCGCCACACCATCGCCCCTGAACCTCCTGAGGACTGAAGCCGGTCAGACGTTCCGCCCCCTTGTTCCAGAAGACGATGCGGCGCCGGCGATCGGTGATGTAGACACCGTCGAAGATGGAATCGAGGATCCAACGGACCCGCTGGTTCAAGAGGGCGCTTCGTTCGCGCTCTTCCTGCTCGTTTACCATTTTCCCTTTATCCGCCATGCCACGGAGTATACTATCACAAAATCACGGCGGCAATAGCGTATTGTGCCACTCTTTCGGCAGACACGAAGGCTCTACAATCCGCAGTCAGTACCGACACTCATTTTATACGACGCCGATCACATAAAACTGCCTGAGTAGGGAACTTTCCCTGCCGTTCCGCACATCCGGAGCTCGCCGATCGTTCGGCTCACGCGCGCTCCGCTGAGTCCCTCACTCCGCGTAGATCATCTTCCGCGTCATACCGCCGTCCACGACGAAGTTCTGGCCGGTGATAAAGCCTGCCTGGTCCGAGATGAGATAGGCTACCATGCTCGCAATGTCGGTCGGCCGCCCCACCCGCCCGGCGGGGTGCTGATGGTGATCGACCGGCCGGAGCTCCGGCTCCTCTCGCGCCGCGTGTTTTTTCCACTCGCTTACCTCGATCCAGCCGGGGCTGATGGCATTCACCCGAACATCCGGGCCAAGGCTCATCGCCATCGCGTGCGTGAGCGCAAGAATACCTCCCTTGCTGGCCGCATACGGCTCCGAGTCCGGCTCCGACTGAAGTGCCCGCGTCGAGGCGATGTTCACAACCGAACCGTTCGCCTGCCGCAGATGGGGCGCTGCATGCTTGGCCACGAGAAACGCTCCGGTGAGGTTCGTGTCGATTACCCGACGCCAGGCCTCGAGATCGAGCTCTTCCAACGGCCCATGGTCCGGATCGGCAATCCCGGCGTTGTTGACCGCTGCATCCAGCCTTCCGAAGCCTTCGATCACCGAGCGAATCGAGCCGGCAACCTCCTCCTCGCTGCGGACGTCGACGTGATGGAACTCCGGGACGCCCCGAGCACCGGCCTCGGTGCCGCGGGCACCGGCCGCAAACCCGGAGCCTTTCAGCTCGCGTACGCACTGTTCTCCCGCCTCGCGGTCCACATCGGCGATAACCACGTGGTACCCGGCGCTGAGGAGGTGAACTGCGATGCCCTTGCCGATCCCCTGCGCTCCGCCGGTGACGTAGACGACCCGCGCCTGTTCCGGTTCGCCCGTACCCTTGCTCATGGTGCTCATATCGTCACTCATCATCCCGCTCCTCGGTCACCTCTATGAGCTCCGGCGCGCCCGGCACCGCCCAGTTTCTCCGCATTGAAGCGAATGTCGATCCCGATGCCGCCTCGGCGCCGGGCCGGCCCCGGCCAGGTTTACTCTCACGCACCTCCGCCGACGACGCTCTGCTCGAGCTCCGCGTAGCGCTCCACGATGCGGGCAAAACGCTCCGATCGCTCCGGGTCGGGATCGGCGGGCGGTTCGTCGGAGAAGCGGACGAAGCGCTCCACCGCCGCCTCGTACGAGATCCCCAAGGCGGCCCGAGCTCCGCTCACCGCGCACCCAAACGGTGCCGCCACGTCGGCGTAGGCAATCGAATAGACCTGCGCGCCGAAGGCGTCAGCGATGAGCTCGCGCATGAGCCGGTTTGCGGCGCCGCCGCCGACCACGCAGAGCCGGTCGACGTCCGAGAGATGGCGCGAGTGGAGCTTGAGCGAAGCCACCTGCGACACGTGGAGTGCCCGGACGTTGGCTGCCGGGTCGTGCTCTTCGAGCCCGTGCCGTACGATCCCCGCCGGGGCAAGCGGTACGCTTTCGTCGCTGAGATAGGGGAGCAGCAACGGCTCCTCGGCGCTCAGCTCCTCGATGGTCCCCGCGAGCTCCGCGTAGCGCGTCCAGTCGCCCCCGGCGTACTCGGTTCGGAACTGCTCATGGACCTTTCCGCCGTTGGTTATGACACTCAAGGCCATCGCCAACCCCGGCCGGTAGCCGAAAACGTTGTAACTGTCGTCGCGCGCAGGCTCGATACGAGCCATCGGACCGCAGACGGTGTAGCTCGTCCCCAGGCTCACGAGCGCGCCGTCCCCGCAGCCAAGGAGCGTAGCCGGATTGTCCCCCGTTCCCGCAAGAACGATCGCATCCTCCGGGACGCCGTAGCGCCGGGCGAAATACGGTGCCACGGTGCCGACCACGGTGTCGTACGGCACCATGCCGCCGACCTTGGCCTCGAGCTCCGCCGCCTCGACGCCGCTCCCGATAAGCGCGGCGCAGCTCTCCAGCGCGGCCGGGCTGAACCCGGGCCGCTCGACATCAAGCGTGTTGAGGTTGGTCCCCCAGCCGTCGCCGGTGTCGACCGGCGCGAGCCTTCCGGCCAGCACCGAGCTCATGAAGGCGCTCAGGAGCTGGATGTGGGCCGTACGCCGGAACGCGGCGGGATTGCTCCGCGCCCAGCGAACGATCTGCGCCGCCGGGAAACGGAGCTCGGCCCGGTTCCCGGTGATGGCGCGGATGCCGCCGCGGCTCGCAAGCTCCTGCTCCAGCTCACGCGCCTCGTGCTCCGTGCTCCGGTCTTCCCAGATAGGGCTTCGCTCACGAGTCAGGTGCGGCGCAATCCGCTCGGCAAGGCTTTTGCCGCTCTGGCCTTCGCCGCGCCGCAGCTCGGCGAGCGCGGAATCGAACCCTTCGCCGGTGTAGACCGTACAGTGTTGCTGTGCGTCGCACTTGATCGCCGCGATCCGCTCGAGCCGGGTTCCTTCCTCCCCGAGTCGAGCGAACACTCCGTCCAGCGCATCTAGGAACATCGCCGGCGGCGACTGGCGAACTCGCGGATCCTCCGCCGGGAGCACGCCGCCGGCCGTCCCGTACTGAGGCAGCTCGCGATCGTAGTCGAGCGATCCGCGGCGTTCCACCGCGCCCGTTGCAAGATCGAGCACGACCCACTTCGCCGACTGCGTGGAAAACTCCACTCCCAGCACACAGCGCCCTTCGTCTTTTCCATTACTCATACCGATACCTCCGGATAGAGCGGTGCAAACGGAGCGAGCGCCGCACCGTGCGCCGGACCAATCTCCCGCAGGCCGGAAGCCTCGATCCATACCCGCTGCGCCGGGAAGCCCGCCTCGTCCACCATCCGCTGAAGCGGCTCTACAAGCAGATTACCCAACCATGCAATGCGCCCGCCTACGACGATCCGTCGTGGATCGAAGCAGGCGACGATATTCTCGATTCCGACAGTGAAGTTATACAGATACGACTCCCAGACCGCCCAGGCTACCTGATCCCCTCGGGCGATCATCGAGAGGAGGGTCTCCATATTCGCAACGTACACCCCCCGGCGCCGCGCGTCGTACCAGAGCGCTCGTTCGGAGACGTACTGCTCCCAGCACCCGCGACGGCCGCAGCTACAGCGCCGGCGCCCCTCGCGGATTGCCATGTGCCCGACCTCGCCCGCGCGCCAAGTATCGCCGCGGACGAGCCTGGCGTCTAGAACCAGACCCGCTCCTACCCCTTCGGTCACCGAGACCAGAACCAACGAGTCACCGGTGCCGCCGGGGGCCGAAGACGCGGTCCCGGTCCCGCCGGTTCGGGTAACAGCCTGGCCGGCGCCGGCAAGGCCGCCGGTTCCCGAGTCCATAGCCGGCGCCCCGTGCGCAGCGGATTCACCGGCACTGATCTCCTGGTACCGCGGGGCGAATTGCTCCGCGGCGGCCGCCAGGTTCGCCTCGTTGTCCAGAACTACCGGCACCCCCAGCCGACTCGCCAACCCGTCCAGATAGACCTCGGAGAGGCCGAGGTTGGGAGCACGGATCAGAACATTGCGGCTACAGTCCACAAGGCCGGGGAGCGCTACCCCCACGCCCGCAACAGGCGCGAAGAAACGCGCTTCGGAGATGGCGGCGCTCGCCTCGCGCTGGATCAGCGCGTTCAACGAGCTTGCTTCGCGCGGCCGGGAAGGTCGAACCGAATCGAGAAGCACCCGCCCGTCGACCGCCGCGACAAAGCGCCGAACGCTCTCCGGACGTATCTCGATGCCCACTCCGCATGCCGCGCGGCCATTCAGCCGGTAGACTTCAGCCGGCCGTCCCGCTCCGGACGCGCGAGTTCCGCATCGTGTCAGCCAGCCCGTTTCGACAAGACGCTCGACATGGGATGCAACCCCCGGGTGACTCTGTCCCAGCGCGCGGGCTGCCTCGGCCCGAGTCATGGGTATCCCGGCGCGGAACAGCCGCAGCACCGACAGCTCAGCTCCCGACAGCCTTTCAAGGCGCGTGGCCCCCGGTCCCGATCGATTTCCTTGCACGCTCGACGCAGCGTTCCCCATTGCAGATTCCCTTTCGCCGGCCGCCCGGTTGCCGCTCGCCGCTTGCCGCTTGCCGCTTGCCGCTTGCCGCTCGCCGGTTGCCGGTTGCCGCTTGCCGCTTGCCGCTTGCCGCTTGCCGCTTGCCGGTTGCCGCTTGCCTGTT
>PWGF01000522.1 GCA_003554375.1 Spirochaetaceae bacterium | reverse complement strand
GCGTCGTCCCGTGGAATCGATTCCACCACGAACGTCTCCCGGCCGTCGCGCTCCTCCGTCCGCAGCAGCCTATGCACCGCCTCGTCCGTGTCGTACGTAGTCGAAGCCATGTCGGCGTAGCTGAAGTCGGATCCCATAAAGGAACCGCCGCGTTCGGCCGACGCAATGCGCCGGCTGCGCCCCACGGCCGGGAGAAAGATCCATTGGTCCTCCCCACCGGCACGTTCAACGGTCAAGAAGCGTGTGTTTCGAACGCTTGGCGGCGAGAGGAAGACCGTCACGGTACTGGTCAGCTCGTCGACCGTCATAGAGAGCGTCTGCAGCCGGCGCATCCGCTCCGCGCCGCGCACATCGATCAGTGTCATCTCGATGTCCATCGCCGCGGTGTCCGCCCTCTGCGTTTCCATAACCCGGGCCATGATCTGGTCGGCGGACGGCGGCTCCGCCCAACCCGCGGCCGCGGCGATCAGAAATACCGCGCCGAAGGCGGCGACAAGTCGCGCTCGGCGAACCGGCGGCTTCGCGTGCGCCGCGTGACGGTGCTCCGGGTTCGGTACATTACACGTCATTGCTATCCTCCTGCGTCTTGTTTCCGTCGACGCCGCCGAGCCGCAGCAGCACCGCCGGCAGGACCGACAGCGCCGATACCGCTGCAAACAGCATCGCGACGGTGAATAGGATTCCCATCCGGCTGATCGGGACGAAGCGACTGGCGATCAGCCCGGAGAAGCCAAGCGTGACCGATGCGGCGTTCACCAGGATCGCCCGTCCGGTGGTCCGGTAGGCGGTCATCAGGCCGTTGCCGGTTGCGTCGCGTTTGGCCCGGGAAAAGGCGCTGATGAAGTGTATGGCGTAGTCCACTCCCACGCCGACGGCAAGCGCGGCGAGCAGCGACGTTACCACGTCAACCTCGATGCCCAGCCCCGCCATCGATCCGAAAACCGCAACCAAGGAGACGACGACCGGGATCAGCGCGCAGCCGCCGGCCTTCGGGGACCGATACATGAGGGTCACCAACAGCCAGACGATCGCCAGCGCCGCGGCCACGGAGATGATCTGCGAGCGCGTGATCAGCTCAGTCAGGGCGAGGCTGACCGCGTCGCCTCCGCCAATATCGTACGAGAATCCGTCCGGAAGATGCACAGCCCAGAAATCGTCGATCCGCGCGGTCACGTCGCGGAGCGATGCGGTGTCCACCGCGCGGAGCTGGACCGACACCGCGACGGCGTCCGGCTCGATCGCGTCGTTCAGGAACATCGAGAGGTTCCCGGAGTACACCACGAGGAACTGCGCCACCAAGTTGAGCAGATCCTCTTGGGTGTCCAGGCCGTACTTGGCCGGGTCGGTCGGAATCTCGTCGAACGGATCGACTCCCGGACTATCGGAACGAGTCCCGGGTGCCGGCTTGGCGGCCCTCGGCGACGGGGCGGGGACCGCGCTTTCAGAATCCGGCGGCGGCTCCAGGGCCGCGTCGTCGGAATCCGGTGGCGGCTCGGGCACCGCCCCTTCGGCATCGGGCGGCATAGCGCCGAGTCCGTCGTCCGGTCCCATTTCTTCTTCCGTGCCGAATTCGCCGGCGAAGAAGTCGAACTCGACGTCGTCGGTGCGCTCCATCCGGTACGGCACCGCCGCGTGGTTCATCACGGAGTTGATACGGCGGACATAGGGGACGATCGAACGCACTGCGCCGACGGCGGCGTGTTGGGATAGTTCCTGCTCGAACGATTCCAAACGAGTTAGAAAGCGCGGCTCCAGGACGGCGGAGCGCCGCGGGGCACGAATCATTAGCGTCAACGCGCCACTACCGTCCATCGCGCCGGCAAAGAGCCGCGTATCGCGAACCAGATCGGTTCGCGGGTCAAAGAAGTCGAGCATGTTGGTCCCGACGCGAATGTGGGGCAATGCGAGCACCAGCGCTCCCAGCGTGACCATCGCAACCGTCGCGAGCCGGCGCTTCCGAACCGCCAGAGCCCGCGCCACGGCAGGAAACAATCGCGGCTCGGTGCCCGCCGCGCGTTGCCGCCTGCGGTTCATCGCCGACGCGTCGATGCCGCGACGGTACGCCAACCGGAGTAGCGCAGGAATCAGGAGCAGCGCCGAGAGCTGAGCAACAACGACACCGACGGCGCTCAGTACGCCGAAGGTCCGGAACGGCCCCAAGGGGCTTGCCAACTGCGCCAGGAATCCGGCGGCCGTGGTTGCTCCGGCCATCGCGACCGGTGCGGCGTTCCTGCGGACTACACTGCGGATCAGCGCGTTCGTTTCGCTCACCGACAGCCGGCCGGTGTGGTGACGGGCCTCCTCGAAGAAATGGCTCATGATGTGTATCCCGTAGGCGCTGGCCACGATGAGGAGCAGCACCGGGACAAGCATCGTCGCCATTGTGACCGTGACTTGGAGCACCGCCATCAGACCGACAATCGACGCCGCCGACACGGCGAGGCCGGCGAGCGGTACCAAGACGCCCGCCACGCTTCGGAACGAGAGAAAGAGAACGAGAACGATCACGGCGGCAACGATCGGAACGAGGAGGGTCAAGTCTGCCAACAGGCTGCGGTTAATCTGGCTCTTCACTACCGGCAGGCCGACAATAGAGACGCCGATCGTGTCGCCGCCGTGCCCGCGAGCGATCCCGCGCACGTTGTCTAGGAGCTCCTCCATCCGGGGCGCGTCAAGCCCGGGCGCCGGCAAGACCACTATGGCGGCCAGAGAGCGGTCCGCGGAAACCAATGCGCCCTCGTAGACCTCCGGCCAGGAGTCCAGGCGCTCCGAAAGCGTCGCGATCGCCTCGGGCGTCGTCCCTGTGAAGAGCGGCACCACGTCCATTCCGTCGCCGGTCGCCACTATGTGATCCATCTCTGCGATCGACGTCACCCGGTGGACCGTGTCGATCGCGGCAACGCGAGCGGTCACGTCGGCGACGACCGACAAGGCGTGGGGGGCAAGAATAGTCCCGTCCGTGGCGTGAATGCCGACGATTATGGCGTCCGAGACGCCGAATTCATCTTCGATCAGGCGGTTCACGCGGACGACTTCGGCGCCCCGGGGCACGAACGCATCGGTCGAGCTGTCGATATGCAAGCGGGGCACGCCCCAAGCCGCCCACGCAAGCACCGCCACCCCTCCGCACACGATAAGCACGTCCGTTCGCCGTCCACCCAAACCTCGTCCCATCAACACACAGTAGCTTCCGCCCGTGCCCCGTGCCATCGCCCGGGCGGATGATTCGAATACCCATTCCTGGTGGTTTGCCGCTCACCCGGATGGGTGAGTGGCGGCCCGCTCCGCGCTCGCATGACTCCTGGCGCAGAAGCCGCGGATCGTCCCCATCCCCGGGAGCCGGAACCCCCCGAACGCCTCGAGGAGAACGCCAGTTCAGTCGAGGTCGAGCTGACCCGGGAAGACCTGACCGAAATCGGAGAAGCGCTCGCGGGCATTCAGATACAGGGCGATCGAGACCCCACCGACCACAAGCGGATGACCGGGCGATAGCGGAGACCGCTTCGTGCCGCCGGCGGCAGGCGGTCCCCCGTTACTCCCGTTTCCGCTTCTCGCAGAAAGGCTTCTCTCCCCTCCCGTGATGGAAAGCGCGCCCCAGGCCCCGTTTCAGATGTCTTGACTCATACGCCTGAGCGCATCATAGACATGACCATGAGTACGCGTTTGCAGGTTCTCCTGGATGATGAGGGCCTCAACGAACTCAAAGAACGCCCGCCGGGAGAATGTGACGGTGCCCGATTGGCTGCGGCGCGCAGTACGGCACGAAATGCGCGAAAGGCCCGTGGAGAAAGCAAAGAAAAGCTGGAGATGATCCGCCGGTACGCACAGTACGCTTTCGCTTCAGGAGACCACGAAGACATCGCGGCTGCAATCGAATCCGGGTATCGAACCAAGGGCGAACCGTGATCTTCATCGACTCCAACATACCGATGTACCTCGTAGGCGTCGCGCATCGCAATAAGGAACGCACCGTTTCCGTCGGCGAGCGGCTCGTCCGGGATGAGGCGCTCCTAGTAACGGATGCTCAAACGCTTCACGAGATCCTTCACCGGTACACGGCAATCGAACGGACGGACGCAATCCAACCCGCGTACGATGCCTTGCTCAACACCGTGGACGAGGTGTTCGCCGTGGGCGCTTCCGATCCGCACGCGTTGCGGTACCCTCCGCCGCGCCGATTACGCCTTCACGGTATCTCCACCTCCACCACGTTCGAGTACGTGGAGTAACCGAACTCGTTGAACGCCCGGATTCTGTACCGGTAGGTGCTCCCAGACATGATGGTGGAATCCGTGTAACTGTCGACGTCCGGGCCGAACTCCTCCTTTGCTTCCCATACACCCAATCCAGATACTGCGCCAACGGTGAGACGTTCGAGCTCGAATCCGGTCTCGTCGTGGGAGTTGTCGTTCCAGGTCAGTGCCACATCGTAAAACGGCCCGCTTCCCACGACAGCCGCCGACAGGTTCGACGGCGCAGCAGGTGGTAGCGCCGGAGCACGGTAGACCTCGTTCGACGGTTCGCTCACGCCTGCCCGGTTGAAAGCGCGTACCCGGTAGCAGTATTCGTTCTCAGCCAGAATTGCCGCGTCGGTATAGCTCTGCGTGCCTGCTCCGACCTCACCGATCTCCTCCCATAGCCCCGCAGTTCCGGTTCGACGTTCGATGATGAAGCCTGATTCTATGTCCGAAGCTCTGCTCCACGACAGTGAAGCGGTCGTCGCGCTCACGCGTGTGACCGAGAGGCTTTCCGGCGGGCTCGGCGCGTAGGATAACTCGAGATCGCCGCCGGAAAGCACGCTCCCGTCCGACTGCGGCACCTCGTACCCAACGAGTTCAATAGTGACCTCGTCCACGCTGTGTCCAAGCCCGTCCTGGTAGTCTTTTTCTTGACGCCACCAGTAAGACGTACACCGCACGAGACCGATCGGCTGATCCGCGGCAAAGTGCTGGTGCGACCGGATCGTATACACAGTCGTCACGTACTGCTCCGTCGCATTGCTGTACTCGGCGGACACGGAGATGACATCGCGATCGTCGCCGGGCGTCTCGATCGTGGATAGGCTTGCGCTCATCTTGGTGCGCACCGAGGTATGCGGATTCGTGACCGTTCGGACCAGAAGAAATCGTCCCGTCCAG
>PWGF01000247.1 GCA_003554375.1 Spirochaetaceae bacterium | reverse complement strand
CCCGGTACCCGGGGCGCGCCCCGCGGCAGCGCACTCTGGGACGTCGGGAGCGACGGAATGCGCGCCCGGACGTCCCAAGCCCGACTTTGGGGCGAGAAAGGAGCCAAATGATGACAGTTCGGGACGAAGCACTGGAAATTGGAAAGGCGGCCGTAGATAAGATGCTGCCGGAGGCGGCGGTACGAGCCGCACTGGAGGAAGACGCGCCGAGTGGGCGGATCGTCCTGGTTGCGATCGGCAAGGCTGCTTGGTCGATGGCGCACGCGGCGTGGGAAACCTTGGGGACACGCATCGAGCGCGGAATCGTGATCACGAAGGACGAGCACGCTCATGGGCCGATCGGGCCGCTCACTATCCGTGAAGCCTCCCACCCGGTTTTGGACGAGCGGGGGATAGACGCCACCGAGGAAGCGCTCCAGCTCGTCGAAGGGCTCACCAAGGACGACGCGGTCCTCTTCCTGGTTTCCGGCGGGGGATCGGCGCTCTTTGAGAAGCCGGTGGCCGGGATCACGCTGGAGGACCTCCAGTCGATCACCCAGCAACTCCTCAAGGTGGGCGCCGATATCGTGACGATCAACTCGGTGCGCAAGCGGTGCTCGTCGGTGAAGGGCGGGCGCTTCGCGCAGGCTGCTGCTCCGGCCCATGTACACGCGCTCATTCTCTCGGATGTGCTGGGCGATCGCTTGGATAGCATCGCATCGGGTCCTGCGGCGCCCGATATGACGACGAGCGATGACGTACGGCAAACGGTGGAGCGCTACCGCCTGGAGCTGCCGGACGCAGTACGGAAGGCGCTCGAGCAGGAGACGCCCAAGTCGCTTGACAACGTGACATCCCGCATCATCGGAAGCGTATCGGTTCTCTGCGCGGAAACGCGCCGGCTGGTGGAAGAGCGAGGGTACCGGTGCATCTTCCTTACGTCCACGCTGCAAGGCGAGGCCCGCGAGGTGGGCGGCTTCTTTGGCGAGATCGCCCGGGAGATTCGGACATCGGGCTTTCCGGTGGAGCCGCCGTGTGCGGTGCTTGCGGGGGGCGAGACTATCGTACACGTAACGGGCGACGGGAAAGGAGGGCGCAACCAGGAGATGGCGCTGTCCGCCGCGTTTCCCCTCCAAGGTATGGAGGATACGGTGCTTTTGGCTTTAGCATCGGACGGAACGGACGGGCCGACCGATGCGACCGGCGGTATCGTAGACGCCGGCAGCCTCGCCCGCATGCGCGACGCCGGAGAGGACCCGCGCGCTCTACTCGACAATAACGATGCGTACCGGGCGCTGGACGCTTCGG
The DNA here is from genome assembly GCA_003554375.1 of Spirochaetaceae bacterium. Classification (GTDB taxonomy): domain Bacteria; phylum Spirochaetota; class Spirochaetia; order DSM-27196; family SKKC01; genus PWGF01. The sequence continues at coordinate 19,233 of PWGF01000247.1, read as the reverse complement.
GAGACCTGATCCGGACGGGGCCGACAGGCACGAACGTCAACGATATTGTGCTTTTGCTGTGCCGGTAGGCCGGGGGGCGGACGGCAACGTGGGCGTAACGCCCGGCGGTGCCGGAAACGCCGGCGGGTACCGGTAACGCCGCCGCGCGCCGGCGGCCGCCCCGGTAGAGGTGAGCCGGGCGACACCGCGCCGGTAACGCCCGGGGGTGCCGATAACGCCCGGGGGTACCGGTAACGCCGCCGCGCGCCGGTAACGGTGAGTCGACCCGGCCGGCGCCGGAACCCGTGCAATTCCGCTGCCAGTACTAGAGAGCCGAACGAACGAACCAGCCCCTGGAGGAGGCGACCCATGATACGCTGCTGTGTTGTTGCTGATGATCTTACCGGAGCTAACGCTACCGGAGTCGGGCTCAGATCGGAGGGCCTCCGCACGTGCACGTTGCTCCGATCGGACTCGTTGTCCGAATCCCACCAAGACCGTTTCGACGCTGTGACAATCCCGACCGATAGCCGGGGGATTCCTGCGAGCGAAGCGTATTCTCGCGTTAAGGAAGTGACGGGACGGCTCGTTTCACCCGAGGTGCTCGTCTACAACAAGCGGATCGACAGCACCTTGCGCGGAAATATAGGTCGAGAGATCGACGCAATGCTCGACTCGTTCGAAGGGCCGCGAACCGCGATTGTGGTGCCGGTATATCCTCAAGCCGGGAGAGTTGCCGCCGGCGGTTACCTCCTGGTTAACGGCGTTCTGTTGGAACGCACGGATGCCGCGCGGGACCCCAAGATGCCGGTCCGTAGCTCGGTCACTCACGAGATAGTTGCCCACCAAACCCAGTATCCGGTGACCCACATCGATCTCACCACCGTCTATGGGGGCGCAGATGCCATCGCCGACGCTCTCCACAAGCTGGATTTCGAGAAACGACGGATTGTAGTATTCGATGCGCTCACCGATGACGATATCGACTCCATCGCGGAGGGCGTGGTGTCGAGCGGGCTTCCGTTCATAACCGCGGACCCGGGCCCATTCACCGCTGCGATGGCTCGCAAGCTCGTGAGTCCGCAACGGGAGGAACAGGCGGGGCCCCGGGTACTCATGTGCGTGGGCAGCGTCACCTCGACTACGGTCGAGCAGCTACAGCACGCTTTCGATGAGTTGAACGTCGAGGCGGCTTTTCTCCAAGCTGAACGGGTGGTCGAAAACCCTTCCGAAGCAGAGGCGGAGGTCGAGCGAGTTATTGGCGTACTCCGTGGCAAAGCGAGTGGCGCCCGCGTAATTTGCGTCCCCTCCAATCGCCTCGATCTGTCGCAGACTCTTGACCTGGAGGCGGAGGCGCGCAAGCAAGGTGTGAACGGGGAAGAGCTTTCCCATCGAATAAACGGCAGCATTGCCAAGGCCGCAGAGCGCCTTCTCCGGGAGCACCCTACCATCGACGGCCTCTACGCAAGCGGCGGCGACATCACGGTGGCGATCTGCCAGGAGCTCGGAGCAAGCGGGGTTGAGCTCGAGAAGGCAGTGATGCCGCTTGCGGCGCAGGGGAAACTCGTGGGCGGCGAACGCGCCGGGCTGAACATTGTGAGCAAAGGTGGTATGGTCGGGGGAGCGGATGCAGCTACGCAGTGCGTCCACAGCCTCCTCGAGGCTATCAGAAACTGAGTGAGGAGCATTACTGCTCCGAGGAGCCCTACTATGAAACCGATCATCGGAGTGACCCTGGGAGATCCTGCCGGAATTGGACCGGAGATCGTCGCCAAAGCGTTCGACCAGAACCAGATCTACGACGCCTGTATCCCGCTGGTAATAGGTGATGCGGCAGTTATCCGGAAAGCCTGCGACATCGTCGGAGTCTCTTCCTCAGTACGCACCGTAGAGCACCCTTCCAAAGCACAGGGGGAGCCCGGGACCGTTGAAGTCTTGGACCTCGGAAACGTAGACATGTCCTCGCTCCAGCTCGGCACTGTCCAGGCCATGTGCGGACAGGCCGCGTATGATTACATCGCTCGCGCGGTAGAGCTGGCTAAGGAAGGCGCCATCCAGGCCATGGCCACCGCCCCCATCAACAAGGAGTCCCTGCGTGCTGCAGGTGTCGAACACATCGGTCACACCGAGATCCTCGGAGCATTAACGGACACTCACGACCCGCTCACGCTATTTCAAGTAGACGAGATGCGGATCTTCTTCCTGACCAGACACGTGTCACTTCGACAAGCGATAGATCTGATCAAGAAGGACCGCGTGGTGGACTATCTACGCCGGTGTACCGCCGCATTGAACAAGCTCGGCGTGGAACGCTCCGACATTGCGGTTGCCGGCTTGAACCCACACTGTGGAGAACATGGGATGTTCGGCGATGAGGACATCAAGGAGCTGGTGCCGGCCATCGAAGAAGCGCAGGCGGAGGGCCTTCAGGCGGTCGGTCCCATCGGAGCCGATTCAATCTTCCACATGGCGCTTCAGGGGAGATTTGCCGCGGTCTTGTCGCTATATCACGATCAGGGACACATCGCAGCCAAGACCTATGACTTCTACCGCACGGTATCGATTACCCTGGGCATGCCGATTCTCAGAACCTCGGTGGACCACGGGACCGCCTTTGACGTGGCGGGCACCGCCAAGGCGGACGCTGCGGGGATGAAGGAAGCGATCCTTGCCGCGGCCCGGTATGCGCCGGCGTTCGTTGCGTCGAGCAAAGCAGTATGACGCAGATTCGGCCCGGGTCTTCTCGGCGGTCACTGCGATTGGGCCTGGGCCTTTTCTGCCTGGGCCAAGTTCTGCTTAAGCCATGGGAGCGGTGACCACGACATGGCTCGCCGAAAGGTTTGCGCAGCCTGGGACGGCCGCTTTTCGTAGTTGAGCTGAATCGTTCCGATATTGTTGAGCGCCTGAATGTTGGTAGGGTCGAGCGCCACGGCTTCCTGAAAGCGCGATAGCGCCTCTTGCCAGTCCTCCTCCGCGAGAAGATCGTTCCCTTCCTTGAGGGCGTCGAGGGACCTACATACCTCGGCAAAGCTCTCGTCGTCCGCGGTAAGAGAAATGCGCTTCTTCAGGAGCGCCCGCTCCTCCTTCGGGCTTCCCGCCTCGAGCGTCTTCTGGTACCACGTATGTGCTTCTTCACGCTTGCGCCATACGTAGTAGAGATCGGCCAGAGCTTTCAGGCGCGGGTAGTGCTCTCCGAAGTCCTCTATTTCCGCCAGGAGTAACGGCTCAGCGTTTTCGTAGTCCTCTTCGCCGATATAGGTCAGTGCAATGTTGTGCCGGACTCCTTGTGCGTTCTCCCGCCCTTTGGCCAACTTGCGCCACTTCTCACGCGATTTCGCGTACTCGCCGGTAGCCAAGTAGTTCAGTGCTTGCCTCGTTCGTAGACGGTTGACCAGAAACCGCATAATCGGCTACTCCTTGTCTCGCTTGCTGTTTCTTCTCGCTTGCTGTCGAACCGGCTTCGTACGGGGCCAGGCCATGCAGGGCAGCCTGGCCCAGTGCCCCTGCGGTACTACGCCGCGCGACGCGACTACGTCAACCGAGGCCCCGCAGGGCCCGCCATATCTGCTTGGATTCCGGAAGTGTACCCGCCGCCCGCCCGAAGGCGGGCCGGCAGGTAGTAACGCGGTTCCTCACGCGCCGGCGTAAGCGCACGCGTCGAAATCGGTTAAATGAAGATGGACATGATGAGCACCACGATAAACGCGGCCACCCCCTGTACACCGGTAGCCGGCGTCCATGTTTTGTATGCCATGTTCGTGGGCATACCGGCAAACTGAGAAACGACCCAGAAGTAGGAGTCATTGGCATGGGAGACAATCATGGACCCGGAACCGATTGCCAACACGGTCAGGACCGGATTCAGGCCGAACGGCTCCACCAAAGGTGCCATAATTGCCGCCGAGGTGATGATAGCCACCGTGCCGCTACCCTGCGAGGACTTCAGGATAACCGAGACTATGAACGGCAAGAACAGGCCGAGCGGCACTCCTTCAAACGCCTCCTCGATAAACGGCACCATTGGCGACTGCTGCAGAATATTCCCGAAGGCACCACCGGAGGCGGTGATCGCGATGATCAAACCAGCGTTCCGGACCCCTTGGCCGATCCATTTATCCCGAGCCTCTGCCTGCCGATCCCGCACCACCAACGTGAGGGCAACGAACACGCCGATCACGAGAGCCGTAGCCGGGGCCCCGATGAAGGTGAAAAAGCTATAGGCCGCTTCCTCTCCAAACGGTTTCGCCGGAAGCTCGGCAATCGAGTTCAGAAGAATCAAGACGATGGGAACGAGAAGCGGAAGCAGCGAATGGAACGCGCCCGGAAGCTTGCCCTGCTTCTCCTTCAAGCTCTCATAGGACTCCTCCAGCTCCATCTCGATCGAGTACTTGCTCGATACCTTCGTGGCGTAGAGATACCCGGCGATCATGCTGACAATACCGGCGATCAACCCGAGCGCGATAACCGCGCCAAGGTCAGCGTCCAGCTCGGCTGCCGCCGCGATCGGCCCCGGCGTGGGCGGAACGAGGGCATGCGTAGCATGAAGCCCGGTACCCAGCGCAACTGCCATCATCGCCATGGACTTTTTGGTTTGAACCGCTAGTCCCTTGTTGAGCGGCGTCAGAACGACGTAACCGGAGTCACAGAAGACCGGGACCGACACGACGAAACCGGCAACGCTCATTGCCAGCGGCGAGCGATCCTGCCCAACAACCTTGAGCACGGCCTGCGTGAGCGACAGCGCCGCTCCGGTCTTCTCTAAGATCACCCCGATGATCGTTCCACAGATGATCACGATACCGATATGCGCCATGGTGCCACCGAAGCCCTCGGTAACACCACTTACCACCTCCCTGAGCGGCATCCCCACGCCAAGCCCGTAGAGGAACGCGATCGTAATCAACACGATGAACGCGTTTAGTCTGAGCTTCGCCGTACCAAAGATGATCAATGCGACGGCGACAATCAGAAGAATTATCGCAACAGGACCCGATACCATAGGACACACCTCCTGGCATATCAGACCGAGTGTGGCGAGCTCACGGCGGATCCAACGCACCGGGAAGCTGGTCGATCAGTCCCCCGACCGCCGCGACCTTCCGACAGTTATGTTGTCAGTAAGAAGCCTAAACCCGAATTCCCGTGCGTGCAAGCAACAAACGTTCATTTGCTTCGGTTTAGTGCGGCGTAATCTGAAAGGTTGCGCTTGTTTCTGCTTCAGTTACACGACTATGCACTACAAGTGGTTACCGCTTTCTTGTCGCGCCTCCGCACGCGAGGAGCGAAATGTTGCACAGCGTTTCCACAGCGTTTGTCGCCGAGGCGCCTTTCCGGCGGTCTGCAACCCCGGCAGGCGATACTTGACATCGTTTGTGTTGCGTGCGAATCATTATTGGATCATATCTTGGAGGTTTATATACGACGCATGTCGGTTTTCGCTGTCATGCTTATACTCTGCAGCGCTTCTCTAGTTTCTGCAAATGACGATGGTCCTGAAAACCTCATCTCCGCTAACCTCTTAGGTCCTTTACTTGGATACTACGGAGGAACGTATGAACGAGCAATCGACGACGGTATTAGCGCTTTTGTAAGTCCGAACTACTTCAACTGGCAGCTCGGTCTCCAGGGGCTCATCACTCCGGCTGAGTTCACCTTTTGGCAACTCCTCGTCGACGCGGGAGCGAACCACTATCTCGAGGGAACGCTCGAGGAGCTGTACATTGGAGGTGCCGGGATAGTCGGCTACGCCACCGTTGGGTGGGAGGACCCAGAAGAGACCCGCGTCAGCGAGAATGCCACACGGTTCGGCGTACAGGCCCACGTTGGATATCGCCTGATATTCGATTGGATCTCCGTAGCTCCACAAGCCGGGGTTCGGTACGAGCTCTCGCTCATCGACCTCGAAGTGGCGATCGGCGACCAAACAGTCCGCGAACGACTGGCTGCCCAAGACGGATTGAGCTTTCCGGTCGGAGTTCTGGTATCCATCGCTTTCTAGTTTGGAGCCGACGCAAGGTCAGGCTTGCGGGACGTAGGAGACTGTCACAGCTGTCCGGCCCACGGCACCTGGTTGGAAGCTGCCGGCGGCAAGCAGCCCCGCCCCCGCGCTTGGCTAAAAGACATGGTGGGGTAATTGAGGAGGGAGCAGACGCCCGAGACGCCCCCTTCATCGTCTTCTCGCCGCCGGCCTACCCACCCGGCCCCGCAGGCGGGGCCGGCAGCTCCAGCTCATCGTACGCCACGCGTTCCAAGAAGAGGCCGTGAGCCGGCGCCAGCGTAGGCGTTCCCGCCACATTCGCGCAATGGAGCAGCCCCTGGAACTGCTCCAGCTCGATGGAACCTGCCGCCACGTCGACGGCCCCGCCGACGATAAGACGGACCATATTGCGGAGGAAGCGGTCCCCTCTGAACCGTATCCATACCCGCCGCTCGTCGATGCACTCGACACTCGTCTCCTCGATCATGCACCGTCGGGACTTCCCGACGGGCGTCTTCCGCTGGAAGCGGTGAAACTCGTGGGTCCCTTCCACCATTGCGATTGCTCTCCGCAATCGATCGAGATCCACGAGCGGCGGAATCCTCCACGCGAATCGCCGAAGAAACGGACTATGCGAAACAGTTAGCTGATAGCGGTATTGGCGCGAACGGGCGCTGAACCGGGCATGGAACCTGTGCGATACCCGCACCAACCCGTAGATGTGGATCGATTTCGGAAGCGCGTCGTTCAGAGCTACCCTCGTCGATTCCGGTGCAACGGCGCGTCGAGTGCGAAGGTGAGCAACCTGCCCCTCCGCATGTACCCCTCGATCCGTACGGCCCGCGACAACGATCTCCTGCTTGCCGCCAAGGACCCGCTTCATCGCCTCGAAGAGCTCCTGCTGCACCGTTCGGAGGCCGGGCTGGTACTGCCATCCCGCAAAATCGGTCCCATCGTACTGTATTCCGAGTGCGTATTTGGCCATGCTATCGCCGTGTCCTGCTGCTGCCTGCGCCTCCGCGGGGCCGCGCCGACGCCCGGCGCCCCGTCACCGTCTATACTTCTTGCGCGGCGGCACGAAGCTCCTCCCAGGCTGTTGCTACGTGCCGATGCTCGGTCCACGTCTGCCCCACCGAGAGTCGAAGCACGTATCGATCGTCCAGCTTGGTATGGGTCAAGAAAACGCGGCCGCCTTCGTTGACGGTCTCTTCGATCCGTTCCGTCGCCTCATCGCCTTTCACTGAGCGGAAACAGACCAGCGTCAGCGGAGCCGGAGCAACCCGCTCGAACTCCTCCGACTCATCGACCCACCGCGCAAACTCCTGCGCAAGCTCCACATGCCTCCGAACATGGTAGCGGAGCCCTTCGACGCCATAGTGCCGGATGACGAACCAGAGCTTGAGCGCGCGGAACCGCCGTCCCAACGGGATCTGCCAATCACGGTAGTCGATGACCGCCCCACTTTCGGTAGCCGCGTTCCGCAGGTACTCCGGAAGGACGCTCAGCGCCGAGACGAGGGCGCCGCGGTCTCTAACGTAGAAGCAATCGCAGTCGAAGTTGGTGAACATCCACTTGTGCGGATTGAAGCAGTAACTGTCCGCCCCTTCGAGGCCGTCATGCACCCACCGGAACTCAGGACATACCGCCGCGGTTCCGGCAAGCGCCGCATCGACGTGCAGCCAAATGCCCTCGCGCCGACAGACCTCTGCAATCGCCGCCACCGGATCGAACGCATGCGAAGAGGTGCTTCCCACCGTGGCGCAAACGAAAGCCGGCACCAGTCCCGCTTCCCGATCCTGTTCAATTGCGCGCTCGAGCTCCGCCACATCCATCGCGTATTTCCGGTCGGTCGAGACCTTGCGGAGCTTCGTCTCCCCAAAGCCCGCGACCCGCACGCCTTTCTCGACGGAGCTGTGAACGTGCTCCGACGCGTACGCGGTGAGTCCGCCCGAGGCGCCGTCACGGTTGATCGCCCCCTCTGTGGCCCGCTCGCGCGCCGCGACAATGGCGCAGAGCACGGCGCTCGACGCCGAGTCCTGAATAACGCCCCCTCCGCCACGGTCGGAGCGAAACCCCTCCGGAAGCCCGAGCATCCTCTGTACCCAGTCCATGACCAGCGTTTCGAGTTCCGTACATGCGGGGCTCGTTGACCACAGCATACCTTGGACGCCGAGCCCGGCCGACAGGAGCTCGCCCAAAATAGAGGGTCCCGAGGTGTTCGACGGGAAATACGCGAAAAATCCAGGCGACTGCCAATGCGTAATCCCGGGAAGGATAGCACGGTCGACATCCGCGATCATCTCATCAAACGATTCAGGGCCGTCCGGAGCTTCTTCCGGCAACGCTGCCCGTACGTCTCCGGGCTGAACGCGGCTCCGCACGGGGTAATCCTCGACGCACTCCATGTAGTTCGCCACCCAATCAACCAGCTGATAGCCGCGGCGCCGGAACTCCGCCGGCGTCATGTGGTAGCCCTGGTAGCCGGCGACATCGTCTCGACGAGTTCTCTCTTCCTTAGCGCTCATGGCTCGTCTCCCTTACCAGCGCTCATCGCTCGTCTCCATCACCGCGGATGGTGCCCCGGTCGTAGCGATCGTAGAGTTTCCGGATATTCGCTTGCGCCACATCGCTCATATCGAGATCCAGCTCGGTACAGATCTGAGCCAGATACCAGAGCACGTCGCCCAGCTCCTTGCGCAGCGCCTGCCGGTCCTCCTCCGAAATCGCCCCGCCACGGTCCCGGAAGATCTTCTTGACCTTCCCGGCAACCTCACCGGCTTCGTTGAGAAGGCCCATCGTGGGGTACACAATGGGGTCGTCCATCGCGACGTGGTTCCACGTCTTCCGCGAAGCCTGCTGATACGAGTCGAAGGCCGTTGCATCCGGCGTCGCGGCCGTTCCCCCTGAATTTCCGCTTTGCGAGTCCCCGCCTTTCGTCATGCCGTTCACCTCCAAGCCTTTTCAGCTCGCGCCCGACCTGGAGCGTGAGGCGAGGAGAGTTGTTCATAAGGCGGACCCAAACCCGGATGCCGCCGCTGAGAACTGTCGGGCGCTGCCGTAGCCCTGCCGGGAAGCGCCAACACCCGTCGCCTCACGCCCTTCGGGGCACAGTCTTTGTGGGTGATAGCACGAAGCGACCCCTTCGGCCAAGCGGGCGGACTCGGCGCCGCCCTTCCGGGCGCGTCGTCCAACGGCGTTCGAAGCGGTTGTCGGCCTCCGTCAGGTGCCCGAGCGGAACGGGCGTGAGCGCGCCCGCATTCGGCGGGCGGGGGGTGCGCGGCCGGTCTCCTCGAGCCGCCGGAAATAGGCCTCAATAGCCTCAGGAGAGCCGGGCATTCCCGGCTTCACCGTCCGCGCATGGAACGGCCCCCCTTCCCTCATCACGGTCCACAGCGGATCGGATGCGCCACCGGAGGTCGCCACCATCTTCTGCAGCTGCTCGTTTCTCCAGCGCTCCAGGGTTCGGGCGCCTTCCCGGCACGCTTCCGGGTTCTGCGTGGCAGCGTTCCGCTGTTCTCGCGGATCGTGCCGGAGGTCAAACAGCATCTCTTCGGGGTAGTCGTGAAACCCGTCGTGGTACGTGCGGATGTAGAGCCACCGGTCCCACCGCACCGAGCGCTGGCAGACATGGGCGCACTGGCTGAGCACCAGATAGTCGCGCCCGGCATGCTCGCCCTTACTCAGCGACCGAGCGAAGCTCTTACCGTCGTAGCTCTCCGGCACAATGCTTCCGGCCATCTCGATGAGCGTGGGAGCCCAGTCGACGTGATAGTGCAACTCCGAGTCGACCGCCCCTTGCCGGCCGCCGGGCCACCGAACGATGAGCGGTATGCGGCACGTTCCCTGATCGGCCGTCCCGTGCTCGCCGTAGATGCCCAGATGCCCCTGGCACTCTCCGTGGTCGGCGGATATGACAATCGCGGTATCCTCATAGACACCGAGCTCACGAAGCTGATCGACGATTCGACCGATCGCGTCGTCAACATAACGAATAGCCGTATCGTACCCGTCGATCCAGCGCCGCAAAGCGTCGGTGGAATCTATGCGCGCGACGTCCCACCGAGAGCCCCGAGCAGGGCCGTCTCCGTACATACCCACGTCGAGCGCGGTGTGCGGTCCCGGAAGCTCCATGTGCCGCTTTAGCTGCGCGGAGTCCTCCAGCCACGGCGGCAAAGCCTCTCCGGCGAACGGCTCACCGTAGCGCGCCGGGACGCGATAGGGAGTATGAGCGTCCCAGAAGTTCACGTGGAGATACCAATCGTCCTCCCTTCCGCGACGCGACAGCCACTCCCCCACCACCGGCAGCACTTCCTCGACACTCTCCATCCCGCACAGGCCGGTGTTGTGGATCTCGGCGAAGCCCGCATTGAACCAGTGAGCCGAGTGGCGCTCGGCGAAGGGGGAAACCAGTGTCGTATGGTACCCGATGTCCTTCAGCTGCGAGGCAAGCCCATCCCGCGTGAAGCTGTCCTGGAAATCGCGTCCCTGTCCCTCACCCCGAGGCTCGGCGGCGGTTCCCCCGTGGCCGACAACCCCGGTTTGTATGCCGAATCGCCCGCTATAGAGCGCGGTGCGAGACGGAAGACACGGTGCGTCGGAGGCGTAGCAGTTCGTGAGGAGCGTTCCCTCCTGCGCGATCCGGTCGATCCGAGGGCTCGTGTTGCGCGGGTAGCCGTAGCACCCCAGGTGCTCGGGATTGCACGCATCGATATCGATATACACTATGCGCACGACTCACCTCCGGCACTTCTCCCAAGCGGCGCTCCCCGAGCCGGCCTGCAACGATCGCGGGATCACTCGAGCTCCTTGGCCAATTCGGTGATACCGTGCTCTCGCAGAAAGGAAGCAACCGAAACTGCTGCTCCACGCTCAATCGCGGCTTCAGCCGCCGCGCCGACCACGACGGACCAAAGCCCTTCTTCCACCGTAGGAACGGGCGCCTCAGGGTCCTGGATGAAATCCACGAATGCGCTCTGCGCGAAGAAATCGGCTCCGCTGTGACCGAGTTGCCGAATCACGCCTGCATAGCGTGGCTCGCTATAGCGCGCAGGCCTCATCTCCCCGGGGTGAATCTCCAGAGACGACTTGAAGCTGTCGGCGGAGGTGAAGTCCTCCTGCTCGTATGTCCGGAGGCGCCCTCCGGTCCCACACGCTACGAGCTCCTCATAGAACATCGGGGCAAACATGCACAAGTCGAAGTTGGCCCGGACGCCATTTGCATACTCGACGATGACATCAGCATTGTCGAGTATGTCGGAGCTTCGCCCCCGGTACTCGAAGTCGGGGTAGTTGACTGCCTGGCTACCGCTTGCCAGTACGCACGTCGGTCTGGCTTGGGCGAATAGGTTGAATAGATCAAAGTAGTGGCAGCACTTCTCCACGAGCGTCCCGCCGGAAAGCTCGGAGAACTTATTCCACTGTTCCACCTTGTCCAGGAAGGGGATCCGGTGCTCCGAGATTCGGAGCGTCTTGATCTCCCCGATCGAGCGGCGCTCCAGAAGCTCCGCAATCGCCTCCACGTACATGGCCTTGTAGCGGTACTGGAGTCCCACCTGCACCCGTGCTTTGGAGCGTCGTACCAGTTCCATGATGGTACGGGCATCGGTGACCGTGGAGGCCATCGGCTTCTCCAGGAAGACCGGCTTTCCTGCCTCCAGCACTTTCTTGAGGACATCGAGGTGAGTGTAGTTCGGCGTAGCAACGATGTACCCGTCCACTTCACCGTCCTCAACCGCTTCATCCACAGTGCGATAGCGGAGCACATGGCCGGCAGGAGCCACCTGTTGATGCGCCTCTATTGCCGCCTGGACGCTGCCCTCGTGCGGATCGTATATCCCCCGGATCACGCTCCGCCCCTCGGTAAGCGCGCTCACGATATGGCCACGGCCGTTGACCCCAAGGCCGATTACCGCGAGTTTTGCCACCACTTCGGGCCGGGCCAAATAGTACCGGTCTTTCTGCTCCAGGTAATCAAACCGTCGATCGTACGCCAGCATCCGGCTATATGCGGCCTGATCGCGTGCCTCCTCGCTTTTCATAAAACCTCCGTATCTTGCCTTCCCACAGTGCGGCTCCCACACCCCGACGGTGATGCCGGCCTTTGAGCAGCCCGCGGCGTTGGGCGGTCCTCGCCCACCAGCGAACGCCTTCTCCATTTCCCCTGGCGGGCACAGTCCGGCCGCGCGCTGCCGTTCCACGGTCCGGACATCTGCTTCAGCCCGTCGCCCGTCACTTGCGTCAGCCCTTTACCGCACCCTTGGTCAGTCCGGTAATAAGTGTCTTCTGGAAGACAACGATCAAGAAAACCAGCGGTATAATCGCAATCGAGATCCCAGCCGAGATGAGCCCCCACGGCATCGCATACTGATCGCGCAGGAGGGTAATCCCGACCGGCAACGTAAAACGAACCCGATCGGTAATCAACGAGAACGCCAAAGTGAACTCGTTCCATGAGTTGATGAACGCCATCATGGAAGCGGTTGCCACTCCCGGTGCGGAGAGCGGAAATACTACGCGTACCAGCGCCCCCAAACTCGAGCATCCGTCGATGCGCGCCGAATCCTCCAGTGCCGACGGAATCTCACGGAAGAAGGCGGTGAGGATCCAGATGCTGATCGGCAAAGAGAAGATCGCATACGGCAAGATAAGGGTGATCCGCTGATTCAGCATTCCGAGCTCGCGGAATATCTCGAACAGAGGGACCATCATCGAGATCAGGGGAAAGGTGGATATCAAGAGGAATCCGACCAAGAGAACGTTCTTCCCCCGGATCCGGAGGCGAGCCAGTGGATAGGCCGCAAGCGTCGCGACGCCCACGCACACTACCGTAGCCGCCGCCGAGATGAAGACACTGTTGAAGATAAACAGGTGGAACGGCGCGCGCCGGAACACCGCGAAGTACTGCTCTAACGTCGGCGGGCTCGGCAGGTACTCTACCGGCACGGCGTGCACCTGCGGGTCCGCCTTCAACGACGTCAAAATGAGCCAGATGATGGGGGAAAACGAATAGATGCAGATGACCGCCACCAATACATACAGAAGGGTGCTGTTTACTCTTGACTTCAGTTGCCGACTCAAATCATACGTCACGGTTCACATCCTCCGCAAACTCCGCTGGTCGTTCTCTCGTTCTGATCCTGATCAATCCTCTCTGCGGAAGCCGACCCTCGCTTTCGCGCTGCTGGAGTCCGTTCACGCTCCCGTTGCATCGGACTTCTCCCATACATACTGTACAGCTCCCGGATCCCTCAGCGTTCGCGCAACACCCGCATATAGGTGACTGTAAGCACAATAATTATCAACGACATAACGATTGCCAATGCCGCCCCGTAACCGAAGTTCAGGTGACCGAGAGTGACGCGATAGACATACAGACTCAACGGTCGAGTGGAAATCCCCGGCCCACCCTTGGTAAGTGCGTACGGGAAGTCAAAGAGCTGAATGGCAACGATCGTTCGGAAGATCAATGCGATTAGCAGGTGCGGTCGCAGCATAGGCAATGTGATACGCCAGAAACGCTGAAACGGCCCGGCACCATCTACCGCCGCAGAATCGTAGAACTCGTCCGAAATCGACTGCAGACCGGCCAGGAGTATCAGTGCAACGAACGATGCCGTCTTCCACGTAGTGGCCAGGATGAGCGAAAACATCGCCAGATCCGGCTCACCCAGCCAGTGAATCCGCGACTCGATAAGCCCGCCCCGGAGAAGCATGTCGTTCACCACGCCCTGGGAGGTGTCCAGGAGCCACGACCACGTGAGCGCGGACAGTGAATGGGGCATGGCCCACGGAAGGATCACCGCCAGCCGCGCGAGCCACCGGCCACGAAACGCTCGGTTTACTACGAGCGCCAGGACCATCCCGAGGGCCGCAGGCAGCACGATGGTACCGACACCGTAAATGCCGGTAACGCGCATGGCGCTCCAGAAGCGGTCGTCTTGGAGCATTTCCATGTAGTTCCCCAAGCCCACGAAGGGGGTATCGTGTGGGGCGGTCAGTCGAAACTCGTGCACGCTTAACCAGATCAAGCGTCCGACGGGATAGATAACCATTGAAAATATGAGAACAATTGCCGGCAGGAGCAGCAGGATCGCCAGCTCCCCCTCCGTCAAGTCTCCACTCAACAGTCGTCTAACCCGGCTCTGGTAGCCGTACACTGCGGTGCTATGTGTCTTTCGCGTATCGGACATGGACTTCACACTCTCTCGGTCCGGCTTCTGCTCACAGCCGGAGAACGCGGTACGGGGCGCGCAACCGGAACGGCCTGAGCCTTGAAAACACGGCCTCGCGCTCCCAGTCTTTCCGCGTACACGGGAAATAGGAGCTACCAGCCGCCCCGGTCCTGCATATCCCGGGGCTGATCCTTCCGGCCGAAGAGCGGAGCAAGATGGCGAGGCCCCGCCGCGCCATCTTGCGCTTCGCCTTCGACTCCAGTAGTGGGGCCTGTCTTCTCCGCAACGCGGTCAAAGCAGGCCCTTCTTTCGTGTCTCTTTACACAACGCCTTTCCCTAGCGCTCAGGCGGAGGGAAGATGGTCAGATCGTCCAGCCGCGCAGCTGCGTCGTCGAGCGCTTCCTGCGGGCTCTTGATCTGCGCCAGCGCATTCGAAAGCTCGTCCCGAATTGCCTCGCTGACTTGGCTGTACTGATCGCTGAGCGGCCTCATGCGCCCTTGCTGAACCACGGGCAGGAACTCTTCCAGCCACGGCTGAGCCTCCAACACTTCTTCGTCCTCATAGACATCCTCGCGCGTCGGAATCTCAGTCTGCCGGATTACCCGCTCTTTCTGTACCTCATAGGAGGTCAAGTGCTGAGCCACCTCTATAGCAGCCTCCGGGTCGGCAGCATTCGCGTTCACCGCCCAGTGCCATCCACCGAGCGCAACGCCGGGATCGTAGCCTGGAGAGCTCGGCGGAGTAGTAAGCGCGAAATCCCCTTGAATCGGAGAATCGTCCCCGTCGAACAGGCTGTATGCATACATCCAGTTGAGAGTGAATACGCCACGGCCGTCCTGGAAGGCGACGCGGCTGTCATCGGTTTCGTCCGTAGTGACTCCTTCCGCCGAGACGCCGTACTCATAGATGAAGTCCACCATGAGCTGCAGCGCTTCTACGCCGGTCTCGTCATTAATAATGACGTTTCCGTCCTGGTCGACTACGTCGCCGCCCATACCCCAGAGGATCGTCAGGTAGTTGGCAAGAAGTCCCTCGATGTTGGCGCCCTGGAAGAGGAAACCTTGCAGATCCGGATCATCCTCCCCTTCCGTGATGGTATCGGCCATTTCGATCATCTCCTGCCAGGTCTCCGGCGGGCCGTCGTAGCCGTACTCTTCCAGAAGATCCGTGCGGTAGTAGAATCCGAGCGCGTCAGCCTGCGCCGGGAACGCCACGAGTTCTCCTTCGATGGTAAGCGCGTCGCGATAGGCGTCGATGAGCGGGTCCAGGTCCTCTTCGGATACGTATTCGTCGACCGGAGCCACCCAGCCGGCCGCCGCGAACGTCGCCGGCCACACGATGTCCATCTCCGCCAGAGCCGGCTGGTTGTCCCCCGCGGCAAACCTGATGGTGTAGTAATCCAGCTGGTCTTCCGACGTCCCCGAGAGCGGGTTGAGGGAGGTAAAGGGATAGTCGTCAAGCATATCCCTGAGGAACTCGGTATACCCTTCGTCCTCGTTATACGCGAGCTCCACCTCGCCGACCGCCTCTTCTTCTTCACCCTGACCGGCCGCGAAAAGCGCGACAGGCATCAGGACGACGAGCACCAGAGCTACGGCCGTTAGAAGCATAGACCTTCTCATGTTACTTCCTCCTTAGCTTACTTTCTTTCGGAAAGTAAGTGAATTGTGGGGCCAGTGTACCATAGTCTGCTCGTGTGTCAATGGTACTACTGGAAAAAAGCTACTGTCGTTGCGGCATATGCGAGGCCAGATTCTGACTCTCGGAAAAGAAGAGGTCGAAGATCAGATCACAAGCGCCCCGGCACGAATGGACCGGATCGTATTCTGCAGCCACGATGTCCGGTTGCACCGAGACGGGGGTACGCGAAAGCAAATCCGACGAGCGGGTTACCGCCCGGGCGAGGAACCGAGCTACCCCTCCGGAGCGCGAGACGACCAGAATCCGCTCCGGATTGAAAAGCGCCGAGAGCGAGACAAACGCAACCCGAAACGCCTTCGCTGCCGGCTCCAGAGCTTCTTCGACCCGCCGATCCTCCTGCTGCAACCCGTGATCTAGATCCCGCCACGAAGAAACCCCCGCCTGTGCGGCGTACTCGAGCAAGGCTCCTTCAGAGAGATACGACTCAAGCTCAGCATGAGGGTCTGTTCCGTCCGGCACGCCGATCGGAGCATGCCCTATCTCAATCGCGGTTCGTCCTCGGTTCACAAAGAGCCGGCCGTCCTGCAGAAACGCACCACCGACCCCGGAGCGTATGAGCAGCACCAGGACCGACTGAGCGCCGGCCGCCGATCCGTACCGGAACTCGCTCAACCCGATTACCGCGCAGTTGTTGTGAACCGCAACGGGCACGTCAAACCTCGCCGCCAGACGATCTCTCACGGGGAACTGCTCCAGCCCCGCTATTCGCCGGTACTGAATCACTTGGCCCTTCTCGATATCGACGGTCCCGGGAGCACCGACACCGATCCCAAGAAGCTTGTCCGTGGGAACGCCTCCCTCTTTCAGCACCCGCTCTACGAGCTGCTCGATCTTGCCCATAGCCTGCTCGGCTCGCACCCGGCGCCCAAGCGACATGAGGTTCTGCTGGACCAATCGTCCGGCGAAATCGACTACCGCCGCCGCAGCGGAGCCGGCCCAGAAATCAACTCCCACGGCGTAAAGCGCATCCGGGTTGACTTCGTAGTAGCTAGGCTTTCTTCCGCGCCCTTCCGGCTCCCCTGCGACTCCGTCCGCTTCCCGGATGTAGCCAAGCTGCTCCAGCCCGGCAAAAATGCGGAACACCGTCGGTGGCTTCAGGCCCGTCTCGTGCGCAACCCGCGACTGCGAAATACGGCCTTCCGAGCGGATGAGATTGAGCACGAGCTTCTCGTTGCGCTCGCGCATATCGTTGCTTCTCAATGGCTTGTGCACGTTCTGCCCTCTCCTTCACGACTTCATGCTCGACCCTCAACTGCCGATCCGCCGGACCACAGCTCCCTCGGCGCTCCCTTGACGATCGGCGTTTATTTACTTACGATAAGAAACTTAATAAGCCCCGTGAGGCGATTTGTCAAGCAACCCCCGCCCGGGGAACCACGGGGACCACAAGGAGAGCGACAATGAAGATTTTTCTCGACACTGCGCACATATCGGAGATTACCGAAGCAAAGCGGCTCGGGATTCTGGATGGCGTTACGACGAACCCCACGCACGTATCAAAAACCGGCACTTCACCCAGCGAATTATATCCTGAGATCTGCAAGTTGGTCGACGGTCCGGTGAGCCTCGAGACCGTCTCTTTGGAGGCTGACGAGATCGTACGGGAAGCGGAAGAGCTTGCGAAGATTGCCGACAATGTGGTGGTGAAGATTCCGGTTATGAAGGAAGGTCTGATTGCTGCCAAGCGGCTTTCGGCAGCCGGGATTAAAACAAACATCACCACAACCTTCTCCCCGCTCCAGGCGTTGCTGGCCGCAAAGGCAGGCGCTACTTACATCTCTCCCTTTGTCGGCCGCCTAGACGGAATCGGCCACGAAGGCATGGATCTGGTCCGACAGATTAGAACCATCTATGACAACTACGGGTTCGAGACTGAGATTATCGTTGCTGCAGTGAGACACCCGATGCACGTGACCGAGGCGGCTCTCATCGGCGCAGATATCTGTACAATGGCCTTTGGGGTCCTGGACCAGTGTTATCAACACCCCCTCACCGACAGCGGCATCGCGACGTTCCTGGAGGACTGGAAGAAGGTTCCAAAGTAGGCTGCGTTCCGGCGGCTCGCTCTTGGAAGCTCGTTACCGGAAGCTCGTTACCCGGGCAGCGGTTGTATGTTCCGGTAGACCACGACGAATAAGGAGATCGACCTATGAAGACCTATTCCTGCTATATCGACGGAGCCTGGCGATCCGGATCCAGCTCGACGGCGGTGGTGGATCCTGGAACAGGCGAGCAGTTCGCCCAGATGACGGCGGTCGGACGCTCGGAGACGAAGGAAGCAATCGACGCAGCCCACCGTGCCTTCGCCACGTGGAGCAACCTTACCGCCATGCAACGAGCTGACTATCTGCTCGCGCTTACCGATGAGCTACGCGCTCGACAGGACGAAATCGCCGAGGACATCACGCGTGAAAACGGCAAGCCGTTTCCCCAAGGACGGGGTGAGGTCGGGATGACGATCGATCATCTCCGCTGGTTCGCCGAGGAGGCGCGTCGTGCCTACGGCCGGATCGTGCCGCCCCAAGCCGACGGCAAACGCCACCTCATTCTCCGCCAACCGATAGGCGTCGTCGCGGCAATCGCACCCTGGAACTTTCCCCTCGTGCTGAGCGTCCGCAAAGCGGCGCCCGCCCTTGCTGCCGGGTGCCCCGTCATTCTGCGACCAGCCTCCCAAACGCCCGTATGCGCCGTGAAGCTTGTGGAATGCGCCGAGCGCGTCGGTTTCCCCGCCGGCGTATTCCAGCTGCTCACAGGGCCGGCCCGCGAGATCGCCGGCGAGCTGATGGACAACCCGCTCGTGCGAAAGCTCACCTTCACCGGAAGCACGGAAGTGGGCAAGAAGCTCATCGAGCAGAGCGCTCACACGGTGACCAAGGTAAGCTTAGAGCTCGGCGGCCATGCCCCGGTTCTGGTGTTCGGCGACTCCGCGCTGGACGATGCGGTCGAAGGCACTGCAATTGCCAAGTTCCGCAATACCGGCCAGAGCTGCATAGCCGCCAATCGAGTCTACGTCGAACGCAGTATCTACGACCGCTTTCTCCAGCGCTTCACCGATCGCGTCAAATCGATGAAGGTCGGGTACGGTATGGAGAGTGACGTAGAGGTAGGCGCCATGGTCAACGAAGAAGCCCTCGCTCACGCCGAGGAACACATCCGCGACGCGGTTGACCGGGGCGCACGGGTCCTCTGCGGAGGTGAACGCGTATCCGGCACCTCGGGATGGTTCCTGAAGCCGACCGTCGTTGCGGACGTTCCGGCGGATGCGGTGTGCATGCGGGAAGAGACCTTTGCCCCGGTTGCCGTCGTAGCCCCGTTTGATAGCGAAGAGGAAGCAATCGCCGCGGCAAATTCGACGCCATACGGTCTCGCCGCCTACGCGTTCACTAGCGACCTCACCCGGGCAT
>PWGF01000018.1 GCA_003554375.1 Spirochaetaceae bacterium | reverse complement strand
GGACGCGCCCGGAGGGTGAGTCGAAGGCGGGCAAGCGGGAAGGGGAGGCAGCGGTCGAAGCTCAGGGGCCCGGCCGGCATTTGGCGCCCGGCCAGCAGTTGGAGCGGCGGAGGCTCAGGCGAAGAAGCGGGCGATGTCGAGCTCGGCGCCGGCGAGGACGTGGCTCACGGCGGTGTCGCCGGGGCAGTAGTAGTCGGGCTTGGCGTAACGGCGGTCGGCGGTGAGGCGGTAGACCATGACCCAACGCGCGTCGGGGTTTACAATCCAGTACTCGCGGACGGCGTGGCGCTCGTAGAGGGCGAGCTTGTCGGTTTGGTCCTTGTAGCTGGTGGCAGGCGAGAGTACTTCCACGATGAGGTCGGGCGGGCCGTGGGCGCCACGGTCGTCGAGGAGCTCGGGATCACAGAACACCGACACGTCGGGCTGTACGACGGTGGTCACGGCGTCGTCCGGGGGCTCGGCGGCGTGGGAGGAGGCGGCGGCAGCGGCGGCGTGCGACGAGCTGGTGGTGTCCGGGCCGCGGCTGGCGGTTGCGGCGGTGTCTGCGGCAGGGGACCCCGCCTGAGCGTTACGTTCCGACGTGGCTTCTCGCGTGTTGCGCCCGGCTTCGGCTGCGGGCCCGGCCTGGCCGGCGCCGGGCGGCGGCTCAGGCAGGCGGACGTCGAAGGGTGCGATGTACGTCTGGCATGGTCCGGCGTCGGTAAGATCGGCCACAATGCGAAACACATGACCCACGACCCACTGATGGTTGCGCGCGGGCGCCGGGCTCATGTTCCAGGCGACACCGTCGATAAGCTCCCATCGCTCGTCGTCGGGCCATTGTGCGTAGTCTGCGTACGTGAAGCCGCGCTCGTCTTCTTTCGGGATACCCATTGGTCGCAGTATACCACCGGTGTGGGGTGGAGCGCGACTGCTTGCTGACGCGTTCGGTGCTGCGCTTCGCTCCGGGCTCCACGGTATGGTATCATTGCTGACAGCATTCTGCCCGCTGGAGGATCCAATGAACGATCTCATACTTCAGATTCTCCGCTTCCTTCACTTCGTGGGGCTGGCCATGCTCCTGGGTGGGCTCATGGTGCAGTTGCGCGCGCTGCATCGGCAGGTTACGGGCACGGTACTCTGGGGCGGCGTGCTCCAGCTGCTGTCGGGCGTGGCGCTCTTTGCACTGCTCATCGCTGATGTGGACCACCTAAAGCTCACCGTGAAGGCGGTGTTGCTGCTCGTAGTTATCGGGATGGCTCTGGCGTATCGCCGTAAGGATTCTCCTGCGGTTCCTTTCGGCGTGTCGATTCTGCTCACGGCTGTCGTAACGGGTATCGCAGTCTTCTGGTAGGGCGCGCCGTTGGTTCGCCGCAGGGAGTCGGGGGTGCGCCGCGCTGGACCGGCCCGGCGGCCGGGACTCGCACGGCGGCCGGCCCGGGCGCAGCGGGCGAGACTCGCACGGTTGGCGGTCCGGCCCGGCGCGGCGGCCGGGATTCGCCGGGCCGCTTGGCTGGGACGGCTGGGCGACCGGAGTTGCAGACTTGAGAAAATGGACAAGGAGGAAGCATGAAGGTCATCGAACACCGGAGACACGCACAGCGAGCGAAGCCGGGCAAGCACCTTGCCCAGGAAGGGGTCGATATGGCTCGCCGGCTGGGAGATGAGATAGGCTCGTTCGACCTGGTGGTTACCAGCGATAAGCCGCGCGCCATCGAGACGGCGATTGCGATGGGATTCGCACCGACGGAGACCGTGGACGACCTCTCGGATTTCACCGCCGAGCTCACCAGAGAAACCGAGTGGGACGCGGGGTTCGCCGAGATGGCGCGAGTCGTGGGAAACCGGCCGAACAGTCCGGCATCGGGCGTGGCTCAGAAGCAAGCCTCCATCCTAGAGGAGATTGCGGAGTGGCTACCGGAGAACGGCAGAGCGCTCGTGATCTCTCATGGGGGAATCGTGGAGGTCGGCACGGTCGGCGCGCTTCCCGGGCACGACTTCTCCGAGTGGGACTACGCCTTGGGATTCTGCGAGGGGGTACGACTCTCCTATCAAGACGGTGCTTTCGTCGGGGCCGAGCTCCTCACGGTAGCGGGCGCGGGCTGAGCCGGCGCGGGCGGGGCAGACGGCGCCCCGGTGCCGCCGTCTTAGCGGACGGCCGGGCATTGGTGGTTGCCGGTCTTGCATGCCGGCGCGGGTCAGTCGGTCGGCGCAACCGGTCAGCCGACTGGGGCCCCGGCCCCGGCTTGGGGGCCGGCCCGCGAGTGCCGCCTGGTCGATGGACCCCGGCTGCCGGCGTTTTCGTGGATTGCCGTTCTCGCGTGCCGCATCGCACGGGCTCGGACGCCGGCGAGCCCCCGGATGTGCCATGAACGTTCTCCTGGTTGGAATCAACGGTCGTTACTCGCATAGCAACCTCGCTCTTCGCTACCTGCGGAACGAGGTGCGCGCGGCCGGCCACACGGCGAGAATTCTCGAGGTTGAGATCACCACGCGTCCGGCGGACATTCTGGAGCAGATCGGTCTTGCCCGCCCGGACGTTATCCTGCTATCGGTCTACATCTGGAATTCGACGCTGGTGGATCGGCTTCTGCCGGACGTGCACGCACTCCATCCCGAGGCCCGTGTCATTCTAGGAGGACCGGAGGTTTCCTACACTGCGGAGGAGTGGCTTGCCGCTCATCCGTGGCTTACGGCCGTGGTATGCGGAGGCGGCGAAGAAGCCGTTCGCCACCTGGCGGAAGCGGGGTTTGATACGGCGGAGACCGGCACGATCGTCTCGATTCCGAACCGCCCCTTCGCCGAGGTCCCGTTTCCGTACCTGGAAGAGGACTTCGAACGGCTGGCCTATCGCTATGTCTACTACGAGTCGAGCCGCGGCTGTCCGTGCGCATGTACGTACTGCGTGTCCGGCCGGGAAGACCAGAAGCCGGACTACCGGAGCGTCGAAACCACTACGGCCGAGCTCTCGCGGATCATCGCGGAGGAGCCGCGCTGGCCTGCTCCGCCGATCGTGAAGCTCGTGGACCGTACCTTCAACTCACGCCCGCCGCGCGCGCGGGAGATATGGCGCTTTTTGGCGAAAGCCGACACCCAGGCAACCTTCCACTTCGAGATCCATCCCGCTTTTCTCACCGAGCGCGACTTCGGCGTGCTCGCGGAGGCTCCTCCAGGGCGGTTCCAGTTCGAGATCGGGGTCCAGTCGACGCATGAGGCCACGCTCGCTGCCGTCCGGCGGCGCTCGGCCTGGAAGAAGGCGCGGCCGCATGTCGCCCGGCTCATCGAGCTCGGCACGATCGTGGTTCATCTCGATCTCATTGCCGGGCTCCCGGAAGAGGGGCCGGCGGAGATTGCGCGATCGGTAGACGACGTCATGGCGCTGAAACCGGACCGGTTCGATCTGGGCTTCTTGAAGAGCCTCCCGGGAACCGCGGTCCGCCGGCACGCTCATGAGCACGACCAGGTGGCGATGCACCACGCGCCGTACCAGGTCCTCTCGAACGCGTGGCTGTCGCTCGCGGACTTTGCGCTTCTCAGGCGAATCGAAAGGGTGATCGACTCGCTGTGGAACGCGAACGCCCTGGAAGAGGAGATCGACGAGCTGGCGGATCGATACGGCGGCTACTTCAACGCCTTCCGTGCCGCAGCCGAACGGGCGGAGCACGTGGGCTACAACCTGGCTACCCGCAAGCTGCACAAGGTCCGCTCGTTTATCCAGTCTGAGCTCTTGGGCTGAGCATTCGACGCAACGAATCCGAAGCCCGGAAAGGTGGGCTCCCGGGCTTCCGGGTTCCACGTTTCCGGGCTCACGGGCTTCCGGGTTCCACGTTTCCGGGCTCACGGGTGCTGCAGCGCAACCCTCACGGCCCGGTGGGGCACCCAGGCAGGACGCTGCTGGGGCGGCACGCCGGCCGCCCCGAGCGTGGTGTTAATCGATACCGAGCTCGGCCCGGACCACCTCCAGGCCATCACGCCCGTCGACCGATCGCACGCCGTCCAGCCAGTCTTCCAGAATCGCCGGGTTCTCCTGCAGCCACTCTTGGGCAGCCTCCCGTGCTTCCATCCCCTCGGCGTCGACCATCAGCATAAGCTCGTTTTCCATGTCGAGGGTGAACTCAAGGTTCTCGAGGAACGTGCCGACGTTCGGCGCCTCTTCCAAGTAGCCGGCACGAACGTTGGTGTAGACCGTCGCGCCGCCGTAATCCGGGCCGAAGTAGTCGTCGGCATCGGCAAGATACGCGATGTCGTGCTGGGTATTCATCGGGTGCGGCTCCCAGCCCAGGAACACGATCCATTCTTCGTTTCGCGTTCTGCTGCCGACCTCACTCAGCATACCTGCCTCGCTCGACTCCACCAATTCAAAGTCACCAAGGCCGAACGCGTCGTCCTCGATCATCTCCTGGATGAGCTGGTTCCCGTCGTTGCCGGGCTCAATCCCATAGATCTCTGCGCCGAACTCTTCCTGGTGGTCGGCCAGATCGGCCACACTCGTTACGCCCGCATCGTGGACGTACTGCGGTACGGCAAGCGTGTAGCGAGCACCTTCCAGGTTTGCGCGTACACTCTCTACCGTCCCGTCCTCCTCGATATGAGGATTAGCGATGGAAGCCATCGAGGGCATCCAGTTGCCCAAAAAAATGTCGGCCTCTTCGGTGGCAAGTGCCTCATATGCAACCGGCACCGACACCATATCCGACGTGGTTTCATAGCCCAGCGACTCCAGGACGAGCCGCGTCGTCGCAGTGGTAACCTCGATGTCGAGCCACGCAACCTCCACGAACCGGACCTCGTCCGGCTCATCGATCTCCTCGGCTTCTCCTGCACCGAAAGCTACTCCTGCCCCAAGAATGGCCATCGCAATAGAGCTTACAAACAGAAAGAAAAGAAAACGTCTCATAACGTTTGGGCACCTCCTTACGTGTGCGTTGTGTTGTCGGCGTGTACATTGCAGCGCCCAACCTGCACGCGGCCACAAAAGCCGCCAGTGTCGCCTCACCCCAAACCCAACGGAGGCCGGCTACCTCCGTCGTGCGACACTGCACAATACCGTAAAGGGATATGTTTGGAGCTTCAAGGGGCCGGCAAAACGCGTACGCCCCCACCTCCAGCGCCTGACAGATGTCCCGAGGATCACCTGCCGCTCGGGCGTGACGGCAGCTCCCCGGCGTGGGCCGCGGCCCG
>PWGF01000168.1 GCA_003554375.1 Spirochaetaceae bacterium | reverse complement strand
GGCCGTCGCTAGCGGCCGTGTCGAGCTCATGCACAACCGCATCGCGGCGTTGGAAGCCGCCGGTTCGGAGTCGGAAAGCGCGCCGCCGGACGCGAACCGTGCGTTGTCGTCATATCCCCAGGGCCGGTCGGCAAGCCACGTGTCCCGGGCCGGACACAGCCCCCTTCCGCCCCACTGCCTCCGTTCCGGTGACAGGGACGAGCGTGCGACTTTGTCCGAGGACGGCGCAGGAACCGAGTCTACGACGACAGCGCAATCGCGAGACGCCGGGCCCCTTACCCTCCGATGCGCCGACGGAACGGAGATTAGGGCGGACCAGGTAATCCTGGCCACCGGCTTCTCCGACGAGCCGCCTGCCGCGGAGCTCGTAGCGCGTACCGCTGCCGAGCTCAATGCTCCCCGTGACCGCGGCGGGCACCCAATCCTTGAAACCTCGCTTGAATGGAAGCCGGGCCTGTACGCGGCCGGCCGCCTTGCCGAGCTCGAATTGGGGCCGAGCGCCGGTACCATCGTTGGAGCTCACAAAGCGTTTCGCCGGATTGCTCACTCAGTACCGGCGATGCCGGTACAATACCAAAAAAGTATCTGGTAAGCCTCCTGAAGGTCGGCAAAGTGCCGGTCGCTCCCCCCGGCGTCCGGGTGCTGCTTCTTGCTCAGAAAGCGGTATCGCCGCTTGAGGCGGTCCACGGTGAACGAGACCGGCAGGCCGAGCATCCGCCGCGCGCTCTCGATTTGCTCGAACTGGAGAGCGTACCGTTTCACCCCGCTCATCCATAGCTCCAGCGTGGCCTCGTCCATCGTGTGATAGTTGCGCGGCTCCAGGTAGTAGCCGCGCAGCCCCACCCGCCCAATGCTCCCGGAGTCACGCCTGGAGCGAGTAGCGTGCTCATGCGCGGGACAGCGCTCCGAAGCGGCTTCCGTGGGAAGGCCACAGAATCTTCCGTTCTCCGGATCGAAGTAGCGGCACGCCCCGCCGGAGGGGAACGGAATCAAACGCACGAAGGCAGGACCAACGTCCAGGTACCACCCCGCATCCTCAACCCGATCCCGGAGCAGGTAAAGATGATGGTAGAGGAGGAAATGCCGTCGGAACAGAGCGAGTTTGCCGTCCCCAAACTGGCCGTCATCGGGGATGAAGCGCCGCAGAAGATCGTACTCCGTTACCCCGTCCGGACGCACCTTGAGGAACTGGAACAACTCTTCCTCCGAAGGCCCCGCGGGAAGATCATCCACACTCTCCTGAGATGAGCCGTGGTTGTGCTCCGTTTCCGTCCACATCGTTCCGGAGGATTGCGTAGTTCGTCGATCGGTCAAACAGCCTCCAACTCGCCCACCTGTTCCTGATACTCACGGACGCTTGCTCGAAGCGCCTCGAACACGAACGGGTACATCACATGGTAGAAGTATGCCTCCTTGGCCAGGGTGCGTCGACACTCAGAATAGCGTTGCTTGAGCTCCTTCAACAGCTCCTCCGCTCGCCGGTCGAAATCGTCATTGAGCTCGTCGAGTTTGTGCTCGGGAGCAACGGCATGACGTCCGGCCGGCAGCTTCACCAGATCCTGATAACTCCCGAGCCGAGATAGAATCTCGAACAATGAGTGACGTCGATCGATCTCATGCTCCAAATGGGAAGGTATCGTATGCGAAGAGCGGTACTGTTCCCCGCTTGCGTCCCCGTCCCCATCTCGACGCTGGCCCGCTGCGTCTTTCTCCTGCGCTTGAGACGCCTCTGTTTCAGGCGCGCCCTCCGATCCTTGGCGGCAAGACAGCCGAGACAGCTTCGCAATCTTCCGCGGATACATCGCCCGCAACATGGCAAGCTTTCGCAGCTGCACGCCCCGCCGACGAAACACCTCCTCGGTCTCATCGATGACATGGCGATGGCCCCGGTAGTACGCGATGTAGTCCAGAATACGCTCAGCCTCCGACGCCCCACACACAAGCAACACATCTACGCGCCGTCCGATTCGCTCCGGCAACAGCGGATCCACCAATACACTGTAAGAGCGGAGCTCAGTGGCATGCTTCTCCGGCGGAGTCACCCGCGCAAAACGAAACACCTCGTCACGCCGGACCCGTTGGAATCTGCCCGCTTCAGCCGCTGCCTCATCGCGAAACGAATGAGTATACTCTTCCGGCACATTCATCCGATCCAGGACCTGGTACAGCTCTTCGGTCATGCGAAGCCCGCCTGAAGGAGCGGTACGCTCCATATTGCGCGCTTCAATCACCGGCGCTCCAACGATGTCCCAGTGTTTGGCTCCCGTAGGCCCGAAGTTCCCATTGGTAACCGGGCCGATTGCTGCGCCGATTCGAATCTGCACATGGAACGCTCCGTATGCGCTGACCGCCAAATGCTGGTTGTGTCGTAGCTCGGCGATTACTTGAAACGCGCGCTGCAGCGTTTCGTACTGCTCCGGGCCAGCACTCAGCTCCAGAAAGCGCTCGTCAGCCTGGTCGAACATGCGGGTTATCCGGTGCATCTCCACACAGGTGTCGAATAGCTTTCGCGCCATCAATCTCCGTGCAGCGTCGTCGCCCGCGAATCGCGTGTTGGGGTCGAGCTGTCCTCCGTAATGGAACACCATCGTGTCCCCGTCGACCTTGTTCAGATATCCCCCGCTCTCTTGCAGAAGCACATAGAAAGCGGTGTGCAAGCCGTTTAACACGGCTTGGTTCTCCGCCGGGCTCAGGAATCTGGACAGGTGGGAGTAGTCAACGACGTTCACGGAAGCGACCGCAGCGCTCTCTTCGGTGGCTTCTTGCGGAATAAATCCGTTGTCCTCGATTGCCTCGATCAGATGCGCCGGCGTATAGAAGTCTTTGACCGCCTGGCGGAGCCCGGAAGACGACGTTGGGAACTCTCCTGAGCCGAGCTCCCCGCTATCGGCATACTGGTCCCCCAACGCCGTCGGGACCCCGTAATCCGAGTCATCCTCGACGAAACTACGCCGCGCACGGTCCGCACTCACATTGCGCGGATCGGTCCCCCGGCCGTTGAGGCTGGCCGGTCCGGTATTCGAGCTTTCGGCCATAGTCCTCTTCTCCCTCAGCCTTTTTTATGATGTCCCCCTCCATCACCGCGGGCTCCGCCGCTCTCCGTGCGGGCCCACCTGCCGGCCACATTCGTTTTGGCGCCAGTGTAACGCGAATATCAGACTCTTTCAAATCCATTTCCACAAAGCTTCTCTACACGAGAGGAATTCCGAGTCGCTCCAACATAGACTCGATTCCCGCTCGGTGCGCACCCTGCCAATACACCGTACCGCACTGATTACAGGAGGAGAACGACAGATACGTCTGCCACGTGCTTTTCGGAACATCGTCTCTGACCGTGCTACGAGCGCGAAGCTCTAAAACGCCATTACACCTAGGGCATCGAGTGAACGGACGGGCCAAGCCTCGAGCATCAAACCTGTCCAATACCTCTCGTGCCTGCTGTTCGGGCTCGGAGGACCGTGGTGCATAACAGCGAGTGACGGCCCGTCGTTTGAGAAGCTCCCTATCTCTCGAGAGGAGCACTCTCTCCTCGTGGAAGGCAATGCTCGCGAGGCGGTCGTCCCGCTCTTCTCCGCCGCGCACGTCGAAGCCTGCGATGCGAAGAATTCGCGCAAGCCGCGCCAAGTGCACGTCAACCAGGAACCGAAGCGGACCCCGGAGAATTCCACGAGCCCGAGCCGGCGACAGATCCCGAAACGGAGGGAAGACCGCGACGCGCTCACCACCCGTCAAGCGATCAGAGAGCTCCGCAACTTCCCCATTCACCAGAACCAGGTCCACCTCGCCGTGCGGCACGCCAACCGCCCCCAAGGCATCGACGACAGGGGCCGGCGGGATGAACCAATACGGCACCAGAGGAACCGGTCCGAGGATCGCCCCCCGGCCGGCCGTGCCACTACGAGCCGCCGCCTCTCCTCGCGGAGCATGAGCCGATACACCGGCCTTGGGAATCCGCGGGCGGTGTCGACCGCAAGGAGCCCAGTCGTAACTGCCCCGCGGCGACTCGGATTTCCTCTCGTCTCCGAACGGCGTTAGGAAATCCAAGAGCTCCCCGTAGAGTCGAACGAGCGCCGTCGCAGTTGCACGTTTCGTAGCTCTGCTTCCCATATACCTCCGAGCGGCCCCCGCCACTGGACATCCCGCGCGGTGTTGCGGTTCAACTCCGCCTCAGCAAGCGCACGGTCGCTTCCCCAGGAGAGGCGTTTCCCCAGGAGAGGCATTTCCCAGGAAAGGCCGCTTTCCCTCGGGGATTGCTCCATTTTTCTCTACACAGTATATTCCCGTGGGCAAGAGGATGCTATGAGTACAGAAAATCTGATCATCATCGGAAGCGGTCCGGCCGCTCACACAGCAGCAGTGTATGCGGCGCGAGCAGATCTGCGGCCTTTGCTGTTCGAGGGATTCATGGCAGGCGGGGTCGCCGCGGGCGGTCAGCTCACGACCACCACGGAGGTGGAGAACTATCCCGGCTTCCCGGAAGGCATACAGGGACCGGAGTTGATGGACCGCATGCGGGCTCAGAGCGAGCGCCACGGAACGCGTATCAAGACAGAGACCATCGAATCGGTGGACTTCTCGGCACGTCCCTTCCGGGTCTCCAGCAGCGCAACGGACTACTATGCCCAGACCGTGATCGTGGCCACCGGGGCTACAGCTAAACGCCTCGATCTTCCGGGAGAAGACCGGTACTGGCAGAAGGGGATCTCAGCGTGCGCCGTCTGTGACGGAGCACTGCCGATATTCCGGAACAAGCCGCTGGTGGTAATCGGCGGCGGCGATGCCGCCTGCGAAGAAGCAAGCTTCCTGGCCAAATTCGGAAGCTCGGTAACAATGCTGGTACGCCGGGACGAGCTGCGCGCCTCCAAAGCCATGCAGAAGAGGGTCCTGAAGAACGACAAGATCACGATCCGGTGGAATACCGTCGCTACCGAAGCGATCGGACATGACGTCCTCACCGGAGTTCGGACGAAGAACAAGCTCGACGGCTCGGAGGAGGTCCTTGAAGTTAGCGGCCTGTTCTATGCGATCGGTCATACCCCGAACACGGCATTCTTGAACGGCCGGCTTGCCACTGATGAACAGGGCTATCTTCTCACCAAGCACGATTCTACCGCTACGGATACCCCGGGGGTGTTTGCCGCGGGCGACGTCAAAGACAGAGT
>PWGF01000504.1 GCA_003554375.1 Spirochaetaceae bacterium | reverse complement strand
GTATGTGTACAATCCGTTGGTGTACGCATGGGAGCCTCATCTCGACTACATCCGGCGGTACGGGGCCGGACGGAAGCGAGTCGTGTTTGTCGGGATGAACCCCGGTCCGTGGGGAATGGCGCAAACCGGGGTCCCCTTTGGCGAGGTCGATGCGGTAAGAGAGTGGCTCGGGATCGTCGGCAACGTCGAACGGCCGGTTTGCGAGCATCCAAAACGGCCGGTGTC
Source organism: Spirochaetaceae bacterium (assembly GCA_003554375.1). Taxonomy (GTDB): domain Bacteria; phylum Spirochaetota; class Spirochaetia; order DSM-27196; family SKKC01; genus PWGF01. The sequence continues at coordinate 20,328 of PWGF01000504.1, read as the reverse complement.
GGGGCTCGATTGTTCTAGAAGCGAGGTGAGCGGGAGGAGGCTGTGGGGGCTATTTCGGGCACGCTTCCAGACACCGGAGCGTTTTTTCGCCGGACACTTCGTGCTGAACTACTGCCCGCTCCTCTTCGTGGAGGAGGGAGGGCGGAACCGCCCCCCGGACAAGCTCCCGCGGAACGAACAGCGTGAGCTCTTTGCCGCGTGTAATCGACATCTAGCGCAAGCTCTCGCGGTGCTCCGCCCGGAGTTCGCCGTCGGAATCGGAGCGTTTGCCGAAGGGAGGGTGACGGAATTGGTGCGGAGCTTGCAAGACGGCGAGCTCGGAACGGCGCCTTGGACAACGGATCTGCGCGCGCCGCAGGTAGTACGGTTGCTCCATCCCAGTCCCGCAAATCCGCGCGCAAACCGGGACTGGGCCGGAGAGGCTATTCGAATCCTCGAAGGGGCAGGGGTATGGTGATGGCGTCGCCATACCGGAACCCTACTTCTCGGAAACCCGCTGCCTGTGCCGGCTGGGCCCTTGGCTTTCGCCCGCGGATTCGGTAGCCACGTGGGATCGGGTGTGGCGCAGTACTGACCCCGACATCTTGTAGCTTCTTGCGCTATACGTTATACTGAAGCTGAAAAGGTGTACGCGGGCACCGGTGCCGAAGCAGACGTCGATTCCAATCAACCCGCGGATCAACAGGAGCAAGGTATAGATTATGATACTCCCGCTTGAGCGACTTACAGACTACGATGAGAATATCTACGAGTTGACGTGTGCCGCAATTCGGCGGGCCTACCAGATCACGATGACCGGTGACGAAGAGCTCGAGCAAAACGAAGGGAAGGTGGTCTCCACCGCCATTCGGCAGATCTTGACCAACAAAGTGGCCTATCGGCTCGAGGAGTAGCTTGGCCTGCCGCTAGCCGGTTATTGCTTTGCCGAGCCGCCGAAACGGTGAAGAGGTTCTCGTGCGTACGTTCGTGCTTGTCGGCCCGACCGGGGTAGGAAAGACGGCCCTATTACACCGAATAGCCCGTGACCCCCGTCTCTCCGCCCCTATCGAGGTCGTCAACGCCGACTCGATGCAGGTCTATCGCGGTATGGACGTGGGCACTGCCAAGCCGGCCCCATCCGTCCGCGCTGAGCTGCCCCACCACCTACTCGATATTCGAACCCCGGACCAGCAATACAATCTTGGGGCGTTCTTCGCGGATGCCGAAGCGGCGATCGAGCGTATTCAGAGCTTGGGGCGGATTCCCGTGGTGAGCGGTGGAACCGCCTACTACGTCAAACACCTTGTCTGCGGTCTTCCCGAGGCGCCACCCTCCGACCGAACGGTTCGGGATCGGTTGCGGGGCGAGCTCGAGACGAGGGGACGCCAAGCGCTCCGAGCCGAGTTGGAAGAGGTCGACCCTGCCTACGCGGCCGGAATCGCTTCGGCTGATACCCAGCGGCTCCTCCGCGGGCTCGAAGTCTATCGTGTATGTGGGCGCGCTCTCTCTTCGTATCGGGTGCCGGAGCGGCCCCGCTCGGACAGACGGTTTGTGATCGTTGGGATCGACGTGGGGCGAGAAGAGTTGTCGGCACATATCGAGCGTAGGGTCCGTGCCATGTTCGAGCGTGGGCTGGCTGAAGAAGTAGCTGAACTGAGAGCTGCGGGATACGGGTCGGATGCGCCCGGGATGAAGGGCATTGGGTATCGCGAGTTCTTCCGAGCGGAAGAAGAAGCCTGGGACCGGGAACAACTGATCGAGCAGATTGTGCGCTCCACGCGACGCTACGCCAAGCGACAGCGGACGTTCTTCCGCAAACTTCCGGGAATAACATGGTACCGACCGGAACAGCACGAAGAGCTCATACGCTGTCTGATGGAGCCGGCTGCGAGCTCAGCAATCGAGTGAAGTAGCGATGCATCAGGGCGTTGGACCACCAGATCGAGCTACTCACGAGCACGATACGCTTGACCTGTTTGCGAGTGATCTTCACCGGATGTGCGAACGCATGTGCGTTTCCTTGGCTCTTGGCAAGTGTTGCGGCTGCAAACAGGACGGGCCAGGCGCAAGCGAGTCGCACGCGACGGTACCGACGCGGAATAGTAAGCACATAACGGAGTCCATTGTGGAGATGTCCCTCCGCTTTGCGAACGAGTTGCTCCAGCACCCCGAGCGAAGCGTCACGCTTGCTGTGAGAGAACAGCTCGGTTTGAGATAGCCCGTGTTGCCGACAGTAACTCTCGGGAACGAATATCCATCCCCGCTCGTAGTCTTCGCGGAGCCCCCGGACAACGTTGACGCTCTGGAGAGCGAGACCGCACTCGTGTGCGAGCGGATAAAGGGTGGAAAGCCGCTTGCGCATCCCGCGGCAGGTGACTGCAGAGAGATCCGCCACTAGATACCCGACGAGGCCTGCCACGTAATGCATGTACTCGTCCAGCTCCGCCTCGGTGCGTACCCGCGGCCCTTTGCGTTGCCATTCCGCCATCCCGCGCGTCGTCTCTCGAACGCGACGGAGGATCGCCTCTTGCACCGGTTCCGGCATACTCTTGAGCGCGCCGAGGAGCTCGGCTGCTCGGAGCGTCAGGCGCCTCTCGGGGTCCGTCTCGTCTTCGGTTTCCCGCCGCACATGCTCGAGGAGCGTTGCAAGGGATGACTCCCCGGCGAGGACGGAATCCCAGAGGAGCAAGAGCTCTCGCTTTCGCTCCTGGGAGAGCTGGTGATGGTCCTCCAGGAAGTCCGAGACGCGGAGGAGCAGGTATCCCGTTGTCAGTTGATAGCGAAGCGCGCTTGGAAGCGTCTCGATGGACAACGCGAACGTCCGACTGGTATGTCGGAGCTCATCGGTAAGCCAGGAGGCGCTCGGTGCTTCCGAATGTGAGGTTGCTGGACTGGTTACAGATGCCACACAACTGCTTGTAGCGCACTGCGCTACGAAACGTCAAGCGCGAGTCCGAACCCCGCAAGAGCGCAGAACCGCCGCGCCGGGCCGCCGGAACGACGCGTCCGGCGGGCCCGTACGGCCGGCTCGATGGTACCCGGTGGCTTCGCCTATTTCGTGCACGTCTGCGCTTCTAGCGATGTGCTCCCGGCTTGCCGAATATCCGCATAGGAGGCGCCGACCAGGATTTCGTGCGTACCCTCGTCAATGCGCCAGGCCTCGTCATGCATATCGTAGTATGCGAAGTCGCGCGCGGTGAGGTAGAGCGTTACGCTTCTCTGCTCGCCGGGCTCGAGGAAGACTTTCTCATAGCCTTTGAGCTCCCGAGCGGGTCTCCTCGCGCGCTGTTTGGCGGCGTTCCCCGATGTGCCGGCGCTGGGCGGAGCTACGTAGAGCTGAGCGATTTCCGCCCCCGGGCGCCGGCCGGCATTTCCGATCGTAAACCGCACGGTGACCAACGGGCGATCGAGCTGTGTTGCTCCCTCGCTCGAACCAGTGGCCTTCTCGACCTCAAGGCTGTCGTAGGTAAACGTGGTATAGGAGAGCCCGTGGCCGAACCAGTAGCGCACCGGCTTCCGGCGGTCGGCGTACCACCGGTATCCGACGAAGACCTCTTCCGTGTAGTGCACGTCATAGGGCCACTCAGTGTCTACGTGTTCTGGGCCGGGTTTGAGCGGATGTTCCTCGCCGGGCTGGCGGTCCTCAGGGTGACCACCTTCGGGAATGTAGCCGGCCCCGGGCGAATCGGCGAAGTCCGTCTCGATTGTGAAGGGCAGCTTTCCAGACGGGTTGATGTGGCCAAACACGATGCCGGCTGCGGCCGGCGCCCCTTGCTGCCCCCCGAAGAAGGTGTGGAGGATAGCCCCGGCCGAGTCGTGCCACGGCATCGAAACCCCGCCTCCGGTGACGAGCGCTACGACGGTATTTCCGTTTGCTGCGCCCGCGCGTTCTATGAGCTCGTTCTGATCTTCAGGGAGCGCGAACGGACGATCCGCCCCTTCCCCCTCGGCCTCAAAGCCGGTCGCGACCAGTACCAGGTCAGCCTGCTCCAACTCCTCATGGCTTGGTTCAGCTCGATACCGAACATCGGCCCCCAAGGCGATGCTGTTCACGGCTTCCAGAAACGATATCTGGTTATACCCGGCTACATAGCCGGAACCGCTTCCTGCCAGGGGCGTTCGAGTTCCCCAGTTGCCTGTAACCAAAACGTTGCGGCCGTCGGTCTCGCTGAAGGGGAGAAGCTCCGACTCGTTTTTCAGTAAAACGATTCCTTCCGCGGCTACGCGATAGGCAAGCTCCTCGTGCGCCGGGAGCTCTTCGAGAAACTCCGGAAGCTCGTGGCGTCCTTCGTCGAGAAAGCCCATGGCGGTGCACGCAGTCAAGACGCGGGTTGCCATCGATGTGACGCGAGAGTCTCCAACGAGCATATCTCGTTTGCCGCGGAGAGCTTCTCCCGACGGCATCTCCAAGTCCTGTCCCGAAGCTGCTACCAGCTCGCCGTCCGTGACTGACGTCCAGTCCGTCATGACCAAGCGATCGAAACCAAGCTCGGAGCGCAGCAGCTCGTTTATAACCGTGCTACTTTCACCGCAGTACTCCCCGTTGAGTTGATTGTACGCCGTCATCACTGCCATGGTGCCTGCTTCCACTGCCGCTTCGAACGCCGGTAGATAGATCTCCTCGAGCGCACGTCGCCCTACAACGGAGTTGCTCAGCCGGCGGCACCAGTCGGTGTTGTTTGCGATGAAGTGCTTCACCGTGGCCATCGTTCCGGTCTGCTGTAGCGCGGTTACGTAGATGCGTGCCACGTCTGCTGCCAGGAAGGGATCCTCGCCGGCGTACTCGAAGTTCCGTCCGTTCTGTGCGATCCGGTAGATGTTCACGCCGGGCCCTAGGAGTACATGGATCCCGCCGGCGCGACACTCCTCGCCGATGCTTCGTGCATATCGAGCGACTAGCGTACGGTTCCAGCTTGCCGCAAGGCTCAGCATGGACGGGAACCCCACGCTCTTTCTCAGGTGACCGGCGGATACCGAGTCTCGCAGGTGCACGCCCTGCGTTGCGTCGAACATGGTAATCTCCGGGAGGCCGACCCGTTCGTTTGCCTGGATGACAAAACCGCCTCCAACAACCAACGAGAACTGCTCTTCAGGGCTGAGCTTCGCTGTAAGCTCCTCGGCTCGGGTGCGGGCTTCGTCGATAGAGATAGGGGGCTGAAACGGGGTGAGACCGGCACGGCGTAGCGTGTCTCTGAGTCGAAAGCTTGTTTGGGACATGGACACTTCCTTTCCGGTAGACGGCGCCTTAGACGCAGTCTTGTTGAATGACGCGCCATACTAACCTCAACGAGCTCGCGCTGCAATCACCGGAAAGCCATCCGGGCTCTTCGCGTAACGCGTGAGGCAAGGATTGTTGGCGAAGAACACGGGGGCAGCAGCGCAACCGGGAGACGCCCGAGCAGGTGCGGACGCCGGCGCCGCACCTACTGCTGCGGTTTCCAACTGCGTTTAGCCTAGGCCGGCGTGCCGTCAGGGCAAACGCATTTGGCCCAGACGGGTTGTGCGGCGGCGCTGGGGCTCGGACCCGGCGGCGCCGTTGACCGTGCTGGTCAACTTCAAGCGGGCTATGACGTCCATACGGAGGACGATCGCCGCCGTTCTTTCGCCGGAAGAGTTCAAATGCGTTTGCCCTGGGCATGCCGCCGTGACGTGTTGACCAACGGCGACACGGTCCGTATAGTAAGCACCCGGCTCGCAGTGCGCAGCCGCCCCACCGGCAGCCGGCCGGGGAAGGCTGGGTGTTTCAAGCTGCGGTTGATGATGGCTTCGGTTTCCAACGGCCGTAACCGATAATTTCCACGTAACCATCAGGAGAGTGATTCCAGTGCCCTGCGGACGGAAGAGAAAGCGCAAGAAGATCGCGACACATAAGCGTAAGAAAAAGCTCAGGAAAAACCGTCACAAGAAGCGCGACCGGTAATACGGCGCATACCCGGCTCAGGGTGCCACCATCAAGGTTCGATTGAGTTATCCGCCTTAATGGCGTTCCGGCGTGAAATAGGCGGTATATTGTCGGCGGTAGAGGATGCTGCGGCGTAGTCGGTCTCAGGATCGACTGGTCGTCCCGGCGGGGTGGGCCGAACGGCTTGGTTTATTCCATAATCTCGGCATCTGTCCCCCGGCGTGCCCCGGTTTCGGCGATGGGTCTCCCAGCCGCGGCGAATTGTGCGCCAGGGGCGCGGTGTGGACTGACTGACTGACGCCGCATGGCCCGAGCGCTCGCGTACTTGCGCCGGTGCGGCCTTCGTCTCGGTCGTGTCCAGTCAGCATGGCCTGCACGCCCCCGTAGTGGATGCTGAGCCAATTACGAGGTTCAACTACGTTATCGGGCCCATGGCCCGCACGCTCCCATAGCAGATAAGCCTGGTAACAAGCCCCGCGGGTGTGTTAGAGTTGGAAAGTAGGTAGCCGACGCGCGGCAACTCGGCCCGCTTTGCAGCCGAAGGGTGCGGCGGTGTGCTCTCGGCTCCACCGAGCGCGGCCCCTGGTCCAGGCAGCGCGTGCAAGAGAGCGTGAGGCCACTCCCAGAGACGGTACCTATCAGATCTTCAGGGTGCAAGGGATGCAAGGGAGAGGGAACGTGGCGGCCCAACTCACATTCCGCGACGGTCGCACAATCGATTCTACACACGGTCCGGCGGTTGTCGGCATTATCAATGCGACTCCGGACAGCTTCTATCCGGGCAGTCGCTCCAATGGAATCGCAGAGGCTGTAGCGCAGGGGCGTGCGATGGCTGACGAGGGAGCTGTGATGCTGGATGTGGGGGGAGAATCCACCCGTCCCGGGAGCGATCCGGTTTCCGCGGCGGAGGAGATTCGGCGTACTCGAGATGTCGTCCGTGCCCTCGTCGATGAGGTGGGTATGCCGGTATCCATAGATACGCGAAAGGCGGCCGTCGCCGAGCAGGCGCTTGAGGCCGGAGCAGTCATGGTCAACGACGTCAGCGCGCTGCGGGATGACCCCGAGATGGCTGCGGTGTGCGTGGAACACGGTGCGGCTGTGGTGCTTATGCACATGCAAGGGACGCCCCGGGACATGCAGCGGAACCCTGCCTATCGGGATGCGCCCGCTGAGATACTCGAGTGGCTGAGGGCTCGGGTGACCAGTGCGCGGGAGGCGGGGGTGCGGCCGGAACGAATTGTAATCGATCCGGGAATCGGATTCGGCAAGCGAAAGCGGCATAACCTGGAGCTGTTGCGGCATTTGAGGCGTTTCGAAACCTTGGGATACCCGGTACTCGTGGGACTGTCGCGGAAGAGCTTCATCGGAATGGTCCTTAGCCCGCGGCAAGGGAGTGAGGAGCGGGAGAGTTCTCCATTGGAGGATCCACCGCCTGAGAACCGGCTGGATGTGGACCAGCGGCTTATCGGTTCAGTAGTCGCTAATGCAGTAGCATTGCTGGGCGGTGCAGATTTGCTGCGCGTTCATGATGTACGAGAGACCGTTCAGATGATCCGCATGATGGAAGCTATCTATGGGAGCTCCCAGGCTCCCGAGGTGCCGCCGAGCGTTCGGGGTGCGAAAGGCGGAGCGGCAGAGGACGGCAAAGGAGAGGAAGAGGCAGGATAGCCGGGGTGAGTCTGATTACCGACGCGTGGGTAGCACAGCAGATTATTCTCCCGCTTCTGGACATTCTTGTTCTCTCGTTTCTTATATACAAAGTCTATCAAATACTCATTCAGACCCGCGCTATACAGCTTGTCAAAGGGGCCTTGGCCCTCCTGATTCTGTATGCGCTTGCGGTGTTTCTCAACTTGGAGACCGTTCTGTGGCTTATCAACCTTCTGGCTCCGGGACTAGTCATCGGGCTTGCAATTGTGTTTCAGCCGGAGCTGCGGAAGATTTTCACAAGGATCGGTCAGGGGCAGCTGTTCCGGGCTACGCCTGCCGCACGGCCGTTGCAGCTCGAGGCGGTGGTGAGCGCCGCCGAGATTCTGAGCATTCGGAAGCGCGGGGCGCTTATGGTGTTCGCTCGGCAGGTGGGGCAGAAGAGTATAATCGAGACGGGAACGCGTCTGGATGCCAACCTCAGCTCGGCACTCATCGTCACGATATTTGGCCACGAAACTCCTCTTCACGATGGTGCCATTGTCATAGCCGACGACCGCGTTATAGCCGCGGGATGCTTCCTCCCGTTGTCGGAGCAGCTTGACGTACGGCGTAGCTTCGGAACGCGTCACCGCGCAGCGTTGGGACTCAGCGAGGAGACGGGGGCGCTCTCTTTGGCGTACGATACCAGTCTCCATTATGACCTCGAGGTCGACGAGATCCGCGAGAAGCTCAAGGAGCTTCTGAACCTTCGTGACGAGGCGCCGGGGGAGGAGGTCACTGCCATTGAGGATTAAGCGGATCGTAGAACGGGCCGTAGAAAACTGGCCCGCCAAAGTACTCGCGCTGGCGGCGGCAATTCTCCTATTCGTGTTTCACGGAATAGCGACTGTCGAGGAGGTGGTTTTCACGATCGATCTCGAGCTGCGAACGGACGATCGGCTTGCGTCGGCAACCCCGCGTACTGAGCCTGTCCGCGTCGTAGTCCGCGGCGGTCCGGACGACGTAGAGCGCATATCAGGTGAGGATATCCGGGTCGTGGCGGATTTCACCGGCTATACCGAACCGGGGACATACGTGGAGCCAATTCGTGTTGAGCGATACGGCCGAGCGGCGGAGTTACACCCACTTGAGATCCGTACCGAGCCGGCCGAGGTGACGACTCGTCTGGAAGAGGTCGTAACCCGCGAAGTGCAAGTGGAGCCGGTTATCGTCGGGGCTCCGGAGCGAGGCTACCATTTGGCGGAGTTCTTCTTGAGCCCCGAATCCGTGCAGGTGTCCGGGCCGCGCAGTCTGGTTGAGGGGAGAGAGCTGGTTGCGACCGAACCGATAGATTTAGACGGACGCGCTGAAAGCTTCACGGCGGAAATCTCGCTCCGGCGGCCAACCGATCTGATCGAGTTTCGTGGAATCGAATCAGTGCGGTTCACAGCAACCGTCGAACCGGTCATGGCCGAAACGACCTTTGTGGGCATACAGTTGGGGGTTCCGGAAGCGCCTGAAGGAGTGCAGTTGATCTACGAGGTTGAAGAAGGAAGTGCGCGGGTTCGTGGTCCGCTCCGAGTACTGGAGGAGTTGAGCGCTCAGGATTTCCGTTTGGAGCCTCAAATGCCCGAGGTCGATTTGACGGCCGCGCTGGACGAACCGGACGAACCGGCGAACTATCCCGTTCCTGTATCTCTTGAGGGACCCGAGGGCATCACCGTGGTCGAGTATGAGCCCACCGAGACCGTCGTAGATGTGCTGCCCGCCCCATTGCCGCCGGACGAGCCGGGGGGCGACGATCCCGAGCCGGACGATCCCGAGCCGGACGGGCTTGAGGGCGACGAGCAGATCGGGGAGGATCAGGAGAGTTGATACGCGGAATCGGTATCGATATCGTCCGTTCAGGCCGACTGGAACTCTGGCTATCGAATCGAGCGATTCTTGAGCGGTTTTTCCACGATCAGGAGATTGCAGACGTTTTTGCGCGAGGCGACGGCCGGCTTTTTAGCCTGGCGGCGCGCTTCGCCGCGAAGGAGGCGTATGGGAAAGCGCTCGGAACCGGCATCGCCGGCTTCTCGTTGCGTGACGTTCAGGTGGCAAACGACGGCAACGGGAAGCCGGAGGTAGTGCTCCATGGGGATGCCCGAAAGGCGCTTGAACGGTTGGGCGGCAGCCGCGTATTCTTGAGCTTGGCCCACGAGCGTGACAACGCAGTGGCGGTAGTTGTGATCGAAGGGAGCGATTTGCACTAGCCATGGGTTCAGTCAGCTTTTTCTCCAAGCAAGCTACCCGCTGTCCGGTATGTGAGCGGACATTCCACAGGGAAGAGCTTCGAACCGGTCGCGGACGGCTCAATGCGGGTGAGCTTACCAGAGAGCTCAGACGCACGTACATTCCCTCCGAGAAGTACGGTGAGGTCCATCCGGTTATCTATCCGGTTACTGCTTGTCCGGGATGCTACTATTCGGCTTTCCCGGCGGACTTCCAAGAGCTTCCGCCCGAGAAGCTTGGTGTGGCTCGACACGATTCCGAACGTCGAATCGAGAGCGTTCGTCCGCTCTTTGGCGAGCCGGATTTCACTACGGTACGGGGGCTTCGGGAGGGGTGTGCTTCCTACGTTCTGGCGGTACACTCGTATGACTACTTCCCGTTGGAATTCGCTCCCACGGTCAAGCAGGGAATTTGCTCGCTTCGCGCAGCCTGGCTGGCCTCGGACCTTCACGAAAAGGAACCACACGAAAACTGGGATTACCTCGCTCGAGTTCTCTATGCCAAGGCTCGGTTCTTCTACACCGAAGCGCTCAGTCGAGAGCAGGAGGGGCAGGAAACCATGGGGGGCGTGGCTCATTTGGGGCCGGACACGGACAAGAACTACGGGTATGACGGGGTCGTGTATCTGGCGGCCTATCTGGAGTATTGGTACGGGCCTACCAGTGACGCCGACGGACGGAAGGCACGCCTGGAGCACGCCAAAGTTGGAGTAGGCAAGCTGTTCGGAATGGGAAAGGCTTCGAAGAACAAGCCCCGTGCTATACTCGATAATGCACGCTATGTCTACGAGCATATTGCCGACGAACTCGGGTTAGCGCCGGAGAAGACGTAGTCGTGAGCGATGTCGGTCCCATTTCCCGAAACATACGGTTGGTCGTTGCATACGACGGTACCGACTTCAACGGGTTTCAGGTGCAGGCGGCGGGGCGCACGGTACAGGGAGAGCTCGAGGAAGGGCTACGGAAGCTGTTGGATGAGCCGGTGCGGATTTCGGCTGCGGGACGAACGGACGCCGGCGTGCACGCGCGCGCGCAGACTGTGAGCTTCAGAACTCACCACAGGACGCTACCAGGGGGCCGCTTCTGTTACGCCCTCAATACACGTATTCCACGGGATATCAGTGTTCTCGCGAGCGATGAAGTCGGTCCTCGATTCCACGCGCGCTTCAGTGCGGTTGAGCGTACGTACCGGTACTACATCTATACTTCTCCGACTCGGCACCCCCTTTTCCAACGGTACGCGCTTCGGCTGAGACGTCAACCGAGCATCCGAAGCCTCAATCGGCTTGCTGCCGAGCTTGTGGGCGAGCACGACTTCTCAGCCTTCGCCTCGGCTGGAGAACCAAGCAAGAGCAAGGTTCGGATTATTCGACGATCGGCCTTCTTCCCCGAAGGACCGTTTCTTGTGTATGAGGTTGCGGCGGACAGCTTCCTGTGGAGAATGGTTCGGTGCATCGTGGGCGCGCTCTTGGAGCTTGAGAGCGCCGGCGCGGACGAGCACGAGCTTCGCCGGCTCATGCGTGCCGGAGACCGGAGCAACATGGGGGCGACGGCTCGAGCACATGGGCTGGTTTTCCAGCATGTTCGCTACGAGCCGGCTCACTTGGGGCCCGCGGCGCATCGGTGAGTGCTCCACCTGGGAGTGGCTCGGCCCGGGCACAAATGGGTGTTGGAGGATTGTCGTGCATCGATCAGGATACCACAGACTGCTGGATCTCCTTGCCGACTACATCACCGACGGCTTCGCTGTCTCCGGTGCGGACGGCCAGGCCCCTGCGGTCGAGCACCCTGCGGGCAGGGAGTCTGCGCTCGAGGAGCCTGCGGTCGGCGAATCCGCCTCCGAAGAGCTTGCTGCGGGGGAGCGGCACGGCCGGCGTTCAGCTCCGGAGGGACCCTCTGCTGCAGAGTCCGCCGCCGAATTGCCCAGGGAGGAGCGTGCCGCGCTTCTGGCGCAACTAGAAGCGGAAGTCCAAGGCTGTACACGATGCGCGCTACACACTGGAAGAACTCAGGCGGTTCCGGGAGTTGGTGCGTTGGATCCTCTAGTGCTGGTGATCGGCGAAGGGCCGGGCGGCGAAGAGGACAGGCAGGGAGAACCGTTTGTGGGTGCAGCGGGGCGTTATTTGGACAAATGGCTCGATGCGATCGGCCTTTCTCGGAAGACTAACGCGTATATCGCCAATATCGTGAAGTGTCGGCCTCCCGGAAACCGAGATCCCTATCCCCAGGAGCGAGCCGCCTGCTTTCCGTATCTGGAGCGTCAGATACGGATCATTCGTCCCCGGACGATCTTGACCGTCGGCCGGATAAGCGGACGGATCGTTGCCGGTGGAATGCCGAATCAATCAATGCGCGATCTGCGCGGGAGAGTCTGGGACTACCAGGCGATCCCCGTGGTTGCTACTTTTCATCCCAGTGCCGTGCTCCGCGATCCGGGACTGAAACGGCCTGTGTGGGAAGATCTCAAGAGGCTACGCGCTCTCTTCCCGGAAAGCGGGTGATGCGAAACGGCTCCTTTCCGGCGCCTTTCCGCTATTGTCAACCATGATCTGGCAGAGGTGCGATGCAGTACGTTAACGTTGCGTTCAACATTCCGGTCAAGACCCCGTTCACGTATACGGTGCCCGAGGATATCACTTCGTCCATCGGACGGCTGGAGCTCGGCGTACGGGTCGTTGCGCCGGTCGGCAAGCGTAGTCTCGCCGGATTCGTCGTAGACTCGGACGCCGAGCCTCCGCCGCGGCTTGAGCTCAGGCCGTTGACCCGCGTGGTGGATGCGGACCCCCTCTTCGATTCCACATATCTGGAAATAGCCGAATGGGTGGCCGGTATGTACGTGTGTACGCTCGGCGAGGCGCTTGCCGCGATGGTGCCGAGCGGTCGCCGGGAGAGCGAGCTGGGGGGGCTTGCATCCCAGGAGTTGGCAGGCCACGAGCAGCCGCACACCCTTTCCACTGAGCAGAGAAAGGCGATTGATCGGGTCATGAGCGCTCGGGGTGGGAGCTACTATGTGTACGGAATCACCGGAAGCGGAAAGACCGAGGTCTTTCTGCGGGTCGCCGAGGCTACGATCGCCGAAGGGCGCGGGGTGATCTACCTGGTGCCGGAGATCGCGCTCACTCGCCAGATGGAGCGGACAGTGCGAGCGCGCTTCGGAGACCGAGCAGCTGTACTTCACTCACGGCTTACCCCCAGCCGGCGCCTCACCGAGTGGCGACGCATCCGATCTGGGGCTGCGATGTTCGTAGTGGGCGCTCGAAGCGCCGTGTTCGCTCCTCTGCCGGAGCTGGGCCTCATTGTGGTCGACGAGGAGCACGAGGCAACCTACAAGTCAGGAGCCGCGCCCCGCTATCACGCGCGGCAGGTGGCCATGCGCCGGTGCGCCCAGGGCGAAGCTCGGCTCGTGCTCGGAAGCGCCACTCCGTCGGTAGAGGCTTTCCGGGAGATGCGCGCGGGTCGTCTGACGGAGCTACGGCTCAGCGAGCGGCAGGCAGGCGGCCGTCCTCCTACCACCTCGGTGGTGGATATGCGGAACGAGCGCGGGGTCCTGTCCGGCAAGCTCGTCGAGGAGCTGGAACAGGCCAAGCGAGAGGGGCGTCAGAGTATCCTATTTCTCAATCGGCGCGGTTTTTCGCATGTGCTCTTTTGCCGAAGTTGCGGTTTCCGCTTTACCTGTCGAAACTGTTCGGTCGGTCTGACCTATCACAAGAAACGCCGGCAGCTGGTTTGCCATTACTGTGGGTACCGCAGACAACCGGCGGATTCGTGTCCGGAGTGCGGTAGTCTGGACATCGGGGCAGGCGGCTTTGGAACGGAGCAGGTTCAAGAGGAGGTCGCTAAACGCTTTCCGACCTACCGTGTCGCGCGAATCGACACCGATACGGTTCGAAAACGCGGGGTTCTGGAAGAGGCACTCGATTCGTTCCGGGATGGGCAAATCGATATCCTGTTGGGCACGCAGATGGTGGCGAAAGGTCTCAACTTCCCCGGCGTCAAAGTGGTCGGAATTGTCCTCGCGGATACTGGATTGGCGATGCCCGACTTCCGCGCCGCGGAGCGAACTTTTTCGCTCATTGTGCAGGTGTCGGGAAGGGCGGGCAGGTTTGCTCCTGATGGAACCGTGGTCGTGCAGACGTTCCACCCCGGCCACGGTGCAGTCAGGAAAGCAGCGGACGGTGAGCCCGAGAGCTGGTACGAAGAAGAGCTTGCCGTCAGGGAGGAGCTTCGATTTCCTCCGTTCGCTCGACTCATACGCTTGGTGTTCCGAAGCCGAAGCGGAGAGCGGGCATGGCGTGCGGCCCAGGATTTCGCTTCGCGGGTTGCGCCGCGTATAACGAGTACGGAGGGCGAGATCCTGGGACCGGTTGAATGTCCGCTGGAGACGGTGTCGCGGAACCATCGCAGGCACGTGCTCATTCGCGCGCTACGCTTCGGCCGGTGCCACCGTGCGGTGAGGGCTGCGTTTGCCGAACAGAGTGTCCCGGCGGGTGTATTCCGCGAGGTGGACATCGATCCGACCAACCTTTTGTAACCGTTACCGCGGTAGCGAATGCTCGAGGAGCTTGACCGGGTCAACTGCCGGTTTCTATAATCTGTGAAGCATGCTCAAGATAGTTACACATCCGGATCCTATTCTCCGAGAGACCTCCGCGCCGGTGAAGGATATCGACGGGCAGATAGCGCAGCTGGCGCAGGACATGGTAGATACCATGCATTACGGGCAAGGCATCGGTCTGGCCGGAGTGCAGGTCGGAAGGCTCTACCGGATTTTTGTCACCCACGTTACGAATGACAAGCCGCGAGTTTTCATCAACCCGCAGATCGTGGAGACCACGCCCGAGGTCACCGAGTACGAGGAAGGATGTCTGAGCATTCCGGAGACGTATGCGTCGGTTGACCGGTCTGCCGGTGTTAAAGTGCAAGCGTGGAACGAGCGAGGTCGGTCGTTCAACTTGGATGCGGATGGTCTGCTTGCAAGGGTCATCCTCCATGAGCTCGACCATCTCAACGGCGTGCTCTTCATAGACTATCTCAAGGAGCGTAAACGCAAACGCCTCATGCGACAGTATGAGCGGGTGCAGAGCAGGTAATGCGGCTACTCTTTGCAGGAACTCCGGAATTCGCGGTACCCGGGTTGCGGCGGCTCTCTGCCTATTCCGACGAATGTGCCGGCAGGCATCAGATCGTCGGAGTGTTGAGCGCCCCGGATAGGCCTGCGGGGCGCGGAAAACAGGTCAAATCCCCGCCGGTCGCCCGGGTGGCGAAAGAGCTCGATTTGCCTTTGCTACAACCGGAACGCCTGGGGCGTCAGGCTCGCGAGCGAATCATCCGCCTAGAACCTGACCTCCTGGTCTGTGCGGCATACGGACGCATCTTCGGCCCCAAGTTCCTCGAGCTCTTCCCGTATGGGGGCATTAACATTCACCCCAGCTTATTACCGCGGCACAGAGGGCCTGCTCCGGTCCCGGCAGCGATTCTGGCCGGTGACGAGCGAACGGGTGTGTGTATTCAGCGTATCAGCTTGGAAATGGACGCCGGCGACGTTATTGCCTACGGTGAGAGGTCGCTTGATGGGACGGAGCGATCAGGAGAGTTGGAGATGGAATTGGCTGAGCTCGGGGCTTCACTCCTTCCTCAAGTGGTAGCGGATATCGACGATGGGACCGTCCGTCCGCAGCCTCAGAGAGAGGAGGAGGCTACCTACTGTCGCTTGATATCAAAGGAGGACGCCTGGATTGACTGGGACGCATCCGCGGTGTGGATCGACCGGATGGTACGCGCCTATGACCCTTGGCCGGGAGCGTGGACGACCCTCGGCGACCGGCGGTTGCGCATCCTGGAAGCTCGACCGGTTGCCACCGAAGGCCAAAGGATGCGTTCTCCCTGCGGCGGCGTCCAAGCTGACGGGGGCCGGCGCTCAGGGCGAATCGTAGGAGTGGACAACGAGAATGGAATTCTGGTAGAAACGGGCGACGGTTGTATATCGTTGCGTCGGCTACAACTGGAGACGAAGAAGCCCTTGGGGTGGCGTGATTTCTGGAATGGTCTCGGACCGCTGGACGGGGTAGTCCTGGGAGGTCACTCCGGTACGGGCTAGTTCGTAGGCTGAGCTCCGAACGAGGAATCTAGTGATATGAGCGAGCGAAGTGGACTCATTGAGCGGTTGAAGCGGGTGTTCCCTTCCGAGGAAGAAACGCCGGAGAACCGCTATTTCAAACTCGTGGTCCTGGTGGTTGCCGGGGTTATTGTACTGACCGTCTTCGCCGGAGCCGTGACGTTCCTTTTCTCTCTGGATCGCGATTTCCAGATATCAGTCCCGGATTTGGCCGGCAAAGAGCTGCCTGACGCTATTCTGGAGCTTCAAGAACGCGAGCTCTATCCGCGTCTTCAGGTACGGCCCACTGAGGATCCGTCGGAGCGCGGGTACGTGATTGACCAGTCTCCGGGGCCTGGGGCTCAGATTCGAGCTCGCCGGCATGTGAATATCGTGGTGTCTAGTGGCGCGCGTGTGGATGAGGTAGAGGATTATACCGGATGGGACGTGGATGAGGTGCGGCTGGATGTTCGGGCTCTTACCGGTGCGGGCGCTCCTTTGCTCGAGATTGGGAACGTGCAGCGCATCTTCGACGACGCGCCCCGGGGGACGGTACTGGAACAGGATCCTCCGCCGGGAGCTGACATAACCGGACCCACCCGTCTTGACTTGGTTGTAAGCCGCGGTGAAGAGCTCGAAGAGTTCACGTTACCCGACTTCGTAGGCGTTGGCTACGAGGAGGTAATGCAGCAGTTGGCGACTCAGGATATACCGTTCCGTTTCGACTCCGTAGTGGCAGGTATAGATGATGAACCGGGTAGGGTGATCGAGCAGGAACCCGAAGGTGGTACGAGGGTGGATTCCGGAACAACCGTGTCGCTGACAACGGCTGAGCCGGAAGACCTCGAAGAGGACGAGGCTTTTGGAGTCTTGTCCCGAACGCTACCGGAGTACCCGATTCCGGTGAGTCTTACGCTGGAAGTGGTGACCCCGGAAGGCGCAACGGAACAGATTCTGGAGATGGTCCATCCCGGCGGGGAGATTGGGATTCCGTACCGGGTACCGGTCGGCTCTACATTGGTGTTGCGCCGCGGGGAGGATACCTTGGTCGAGCAACTTGTGGATTCTTGACAGCAGCCTGAAGGTGACGCTACATTTCAACGCAAAGGCCGAGGCTATAAGCTGATCGGCCTCAGTCCCGTAGGCGAGCGTCGTATAATGGTTATTACCCGAGCTTCCCAAGCTCGTGATGAGGGTTCGATTCCCTTCGCTCGCTTGTCCCCCGCATAATGTGCTCATGGTTAAGACCCGCCCGGTAGCCGTACGCGCCGGGCGGTGCCCTCTCGGCCCGACGTGCACCGCCGAGCCGTCGTAATCTTGACAGCGAAAGTCCGGTTACGTATGTTACGCAGTGCGTCACGTTTGCTCAGCTGCGAGGCGGCACGTTCACGAGCCGGTGCTCAGTCCAGGCTCCGATACGATAAAGCGGGGCTTCCGGCGGACAAGGCACGGGCCACGCAGCGGTGGGGGAGCGAAGCAGGAGAGAGCCGCATGGAGAAGGTGAAAAAGTTCCCGCGGGGCGGTGCGCAGCTTCCGGAGGAGAAGCACCATACGACTCACGCCCCGATCGAAGCGTTCCCGGCGCCAAGAGAGGTTGCGCTGACACTTCAACAGCATATTGGTGGCGCGGCTGCCCCGGTTGTGAAGCCTGGGGATACCGTCGTTCGAGGCCAGATGATTGCTGAAGGCCGGAGTAGTCTAACTGCCCGCATTCACGCAAGCATATCCGGAACTGTGAAGGGCGTTGAGCGCCGGCCTATCCCGGGCGGGACCGAGGTTGATGCGGTGGTGATCGAGCGGGAAGGCGATCAGGGCCGCGAAGAAACGGTGGGCGAACCGTTGTCCGAGCACCCTACTCCGGATCAGGTGCGAAAGCGTGTGGAAGAGGCCGGGATTGTTGGCCTTGGAGGGGCCGCGTTTCCGACTCACGTAAAACTGAATCCGACGGAGCCGATCGACACCGTCATCGTAAACGGGGCCGAGTGTGAACCGTATCTCACTACTGACGATCGGCTCATGCAGGAGCGTGCCGCAGAGCTCTTCCGGGGGCTGGAGCTGATTAGGACGACGGTAGGCGCGGAGCGGGGGATCGTAGCGTGTGAGACCAACAAGCCTGATGCGTTGGCTGCCATTCGGGCCGAGGCAGAGCGCTGGACTCAGCTTACCGGGGAGGTTCTCGATACCCGCTACCCACATGGTGCCGAGAAGCATCTGGTCAAAGCTGTGCTTGAGCGTGAAATCCCACGAAAGGCACTTCCAACGGCGGTCGGCGTCATTGTAAACAATGTGCAGACAACCATTGCGATTGCCGATGCCGTGGACCGGGGGCGCGCGCTATGGGGGCGGGTGCTGACCGTAAGCGGATCAGGTATCGCTAATCCGAAGAACCTCTACGTGCCGTTGGGAACGTCCATGCGTGATCTGGTCGACTACTGCGGCGGGCGACTGGACGCGGAGCATCGACTTGTCGCAGGCGGACCGATGACAGGCATCGGCGTCGACGATCCCGCGATTCCCATCACCAAGGCCAACAGCGGCGTGGTGCTGCTCACGGCTGAGGAGTACGCAGACGCCATTCCGATGGAGTGCATTCGGTGCAACAAGTGTGTTGATGTATGCCCTATGTACCTGGCACCGAATCGTATGGTTTCCTTTGTCGACAACGATATGATCGAGGAAGCGGTGGACGCAGGCCTCCAGGATTGTGTACTCTGCGGCGTTTGTGAGTTCAGCTGTCCGTCAAAGCGAGATCTCTTACAAAGGATCGTGATCGGCAGAGCCAAGGCCGAACGCAGGGCTGAGCGTTGACCTGGAAATTGATCCTCTTCTGCTGAGTACGGGCTTTGGTGAGAGAGGACGCGTAGGGCGGCAGAGAGACTCCGGATTAGGCAGAGGCGATTCGGTGGAATCGTTCGACCAAGAGGAGTCAAGCAGGGACACCGGAAGGAGGCGATGGAGATGAGCTCGCGGGCTGGAAGGCCGGGACCGCACATTCGCACCAAAGAGAGCGTCGAGTCGATTATGTGGGCGATCGTACTGGCGTTGATTCCGGTAACGGTCGCCGCAGTCATCTTCTTTGGCCTCTATGCGCTCTATCTGGTTGTTGCGACGACCGTGGCGTCCATCGTCTTCGAGATTCCTTTCGCGCCGAAGCGTTTCAGTCTGAGGAAGCCCTGGGGGGACGGTTCGGCGGCCCTTACCGGCGTCCTTACCGGATTGACCCTTGCTCCGGGGAGTCCGTGGTGGATTCCGTTCCTGGCCGCGTTCCTTGCAGTCGTAATAGCCAAGCATCTCTTTGGAGGCCTCGGGAACAACCTCTTCAATCCCGCCCTTTTTGCACGGGGAGCGCTCCTCCTAGGCTGGCCCGGCCACGTGGTGAACTGGCGTGAGCCCTTCACGGATGCGGTGACGACCGCTACACCGCTTGAGGGGCTGGAAGCGGGGTATCTCGAGTTGTTTCTCGGGAACGTCCCGGGGAGCATCGGCGAGACTTCCGTTATCGCCATACTCATCGGAGCAGCGTTCATGTCGGCCCGCGGGATCCGAAGCGAGCGGATTTCGCTCTCTTTCCTCGCTTCGGCGGCGGTAACGGCCTTCCTTCTGGGCGCGGACCCGTTGTTTACGCTGCTTTCCGGTAGCGTTATGTTCGCTGGCTTCTTTATGGCCACCGACATGGTGACCTCCCCGATGTCGCGGACCGGGCGGATCGTCTTTGGTGTGGGCGGTGGGGTGCTTACGGTCCTGATTCGGGAGTTCACCATATATCCGGCGGGCGCCACCTTCGCGATTCTCATTATGAATGCGGCTACGCCGCTTATCGACTGGTTGGTGCAAGACCCGAAGTTCGGCGAAGTGACGCGGCGGAACCTCCGATGGGGACTTGCCGCGACGCTTGTGGGCTCATTGGTGGTGTTCGCGGGTATCGGGTACGGGACTGAGATGGCGCGCGAAATGGGACATGGGCTGTACGTAACAGGTGCGGTGCGACAGGATATGCGGGCGTTCTTTCCCGGAGCTCGGTACGCTGAACCCCTGGAGGCCCCGGAAGGCGTGACGGTGGAACGAATCTTCGACGACGATAGGCAACGTGGCTATCTCGTCTACGGTTCTGCAGGCGGCTACGGCGGTCCGATTCGTCTGGTCGCCGCACTGGACGAGGAGCGCAGGATCAGGGACGTGCGGGTTCGTGAACATAACGAAAGCCCTACCCTCGGAAGCCGCATTGCTGAGCCGGGTTTCCTCGAACAATTCATCGGGTTGACGCCGGATGAACCTGAGCGAGCAGTGGAAGAGCTGGAGGTTATCACTGGTGCTACTGTATCCTCGCGGGCTACTGCGAACGCCATTGAGGCTATGCTTGGCTTTGAGGAGCCGGATGTTGATCCGAAAGAGGCGCCGGCGGCCGACGTACCTGACGGCACGCACCGCGGTACAGGCCGGGGATATGGCGG
>PWGF01000415.1 GCA_003554375.1 Spirochaetaceae bacterium | reverse complement strand
GGATGCACTGTCGGTGCGGGAAGCGGCGGCGGGGCTTGCTGCGCCGTCGCTACCGGATGCGCCGCCGGGGCTGGGGGCGCCCTCGGGCGTGGTTGCTCTGCCGGTGGCGCGCGCCCCGCCCGTGGCGGGTGCCGCCCCCGGTACGGCCCCGGCTCCGGCAGGCGTTCGAACGCCGGCGCCGACGCGCAGGAACTTGGCACAGAGAATCGGGATGATGACGAGCGCTCCGGCCAGCGACATGAAGAGCGAGAAGCTGATCGTGAGCGAGAGGTCGTAGAAGATGACACCTGCGATCCCCTCGATAAAGAGCATGGGCAGAAAGACCGACATCGTGGTGAGCGTGCTGGCGGTGATCGCGGTGCCGACCTCTTCTGCCCCGTCCACGGCAGCTTGCTCCGGGGAAAGACCGCCGAGCTGCTTCCGGTAGATCGACTCCAGGATCACCACGGCGTTGTCGACGAACATGCCCACCGCGAGTGTCACCCCCATCAAGCTCGTCATGTTGAGAGTCATGCCGCCGAAGTCCATGAGCGAGAACGTGGCCACGATAGACACGGGGATCACGGTGGCGATGATGAACGTAGGACGTAGGTTGCGCAGGAAGAAGAGCAGCACCAAGATCGCAAGGAGCCCGCCCTGCCACGCTGCGGTGGCCACTCCGCCAACGCTCTCGCGAATCATGTCCGACTGGTCTTCCTGCACGACGAACCGGACCGAAGGCGGAAGCGTTTGCTCGAGCTCCTCTATGGCTTCCCGTACGCCCTCGTTCACATCGACCGTGTTGTGATCGGGTTGCTTCTGGACTGCGAGCCGCACCCCTTCTCCGTCGGGTGTCCGCATGAATTCGTCCTGAGGCCGGAACCCCATCTCGACGTTCGCAACGTCGCCCAAGAAGATCGGGACACCGTCACGCATGGTTATGACCACGTCTCTTATGTCGTCGATCTCTTCGAACTCCGATACGGTGCGGAGTACCATCTGTTGGTCGCCGATTCCCACACTCCCGGCGGGCAGGCTGATGTTGTCGGCCTCGAATGCCTGGGTGACCTGGGCAATCGGGATGTTGAGCTTGGCAAGAGTGTCGAGGTCGAGCTCGACGAGCACCGCGCGCTCGCGCCCGCCGAAAACCTGTATCTGTGCGACCCCGGGCACGCGCTCGAACTCAGGAACGACTTCGTCTTCCACCAGCCGGCGCATGTCCATGTCCGGGCTCGTGCTGACGATGACCATCTGCATGGTCGGCAGGAACCCGGCGCTCATCGTGAAAACCGAGGAGCGGAGCGTGCCTTCCGGGAAATCGCCTTCTACATCGTTGATGCGCTCGCGGATCTCAGGCACCAAGGGCTGCATTTCGGTACCGTCGGCGAACTGGAGCATGACCAGGGCCATGCCCTCTTCAGAGGTGGAACTGATGTCTTCCACAGCCTCCAGGCCGGCGAAGCTTCCTTCCAGGGGCCGGGCGATGCGCTCCTCTACGTCATAGGGGCCTACTCCTGGACTCGGGACGATTACAACTGCTGCCGGCAGCGTAATGTCCGGGAAGAGCTCCATTCCCAAGCGCCCGAGGGAGATGATCCCCATGAGCGCCGCGGCGGCGAAGAACATGAGGGCCGTTACTGGATGTCTGACTGAAGCGCGCGGAATGCTCATGAGCGTTCGGCTACCTCGACCTCTTGCCCGTCTTCCAGGAAGGCATTGCCTTCCACTACCACCGGTGCATCCGCCGGAAGACCCGATCGGATTTCGACCATCCCGTCACTTTGCAGCCCCCGCTCGACTTCCACCTCGCGTACAATCTCGTTTTCCTCGTCTTCGACAACGAACACGATGTGGCGCCCGCCTCGCTGGACGACGGCGTCGGCGGGAACCGTCAGAGCTCCTTCCCTCTCCTCGACTACCAAGTCGGAGTTCACGTACATTCCCGGACTCAGAAGCCCGTCCTCGTTGTCGACGGCGAGTTCCACTTCGAACGTCCGGGTGGCCGGATCGATGTCGCTGTCGACGCGGATCACGGTGGCGGGGAACGGGTCAGCATTCGGATAAGCTACCGGGCGGACCTGAGCGGTGAGCTGCCCCTCGGCCGCCGATACTCGTTCGTAGAAGCGCTCAGGCACGGCGATGCGCACCTTTATCGCGTCGTCTCCGACGATCAGAGCGGCCATGTCCCCGGTTCCGGCCATGTCTCCGGGCTCCACCTCCAGGCGAGAGACGCGTCCGGACACGGGCGCAGTTACCTGGGTGTAATTCAGCTGGAGCACGGCCAGCTCGTACTGCTTGGCCGCTGCCTCCGCCTGCGCTTCGGCGGCTTCCAGCTCCTCGTCGGCAGCCCCTTCCTGGAGCATGCGGAGGTTGCGCCGGGCGTTCTCGAGCTGCGTCCGGGCCGAACGGAACTCGCTCTCAGCGGATTCCAGCTCCGTACGAGGAATCGTACCGGCTTCGTGGAGTCGTCGCATTCGCTCGAGATCCTCCTCGGCCGTACGCAGATCTTCCTCCGCCGTCTCCAGCTCGGCTTCAGCGCTCTCCACCTCTTCATCCCGGCCGCCTCGCTGAGCTTGCCGAAAGGAGCTCTCCGCGGCACGCCAGTTCGCTCGAGCCTGCTCCATCTCCAGCTGTACGCGTTCGTCGTCGATGCGGAAGAGCTTGTCGCCCGCTTCCACGTGGTCGCCTTCGGAGACGAAAGTCTCCTGTACTTCGCCGGCTACCCGCGGTACCACGGCGGTGTTCCGAGAGGCCTCAAGTGTGCCGGGATAGTGGATGCTGTCCGCTACCGTTCCTACGGCGGGCTCTTCCACGCGTACCGGAGTGCGAGGCATCGGCTCGTCTTCGGCGAGCGCGTCCTGCAGATGCTGCACGAGCGGTATCGCGACGAACACGCCTAACACGACCGAGATGAATGCGATGATTCGCTTATGATGTCGGTGCATAGTTAACGTAGCTCCACCCCCCGGCTCGTCCCAGATCGAGTGAGATTTTGGTGTTTCGCTTCAGGAGCCGCTTCATCCGCTCGATCTCTTCCGAGAGCCGCTCGGGCTCCACCAGGGAAAGCTGGAAGAGAATTCCGGAGGCTATGGTACGCACATAGAAGCGTCGCGTCTCGTGGTCGGTCACCTCAGGGACTTCTTCCTGCTGCCGGCTCTCCGAGATCAGGGCTTCGAGGTTATCGCAGAAAGCTTCTAGATTCTGATCGAAGAGATCCATCCGGACCGCATCCCCGATCATCCCGTGCAGAATCGGGTGGACCTGCCGGAGCGAGTCGAAGCCGACATCGATCAGCCGTTCCAACTTCTGGTCGTATGAGCCCGCTGAGCGGCGGATCTCCGCCATCGAAGCGTGAAACCGGGTCCAAGCCTCGGCGACTGCCGTACGGAAGAGTGCTTCCTTGTCGGAGAAATAGGTATAGATGGTACCCGGCGATATCCCTGCTCGTAGCGCGATGTCCTTGATAGTCGCGCGAGAGAAGCCCAAATCTCCAAATGTTGTGAACGCCGCATCGATGATGCGACACCGTTTCCCCTGATCCTGTTGACGTGCCATCGTCATCTTCTCCCCAACGTGCTCTTGCCCGGCGGGCGCGCATTGCTTTCGGCTCACTGCCGCTCAGTACCGGTCGGAAAGCAGGAGCGGCGGATACTTATTCCGCCGGCCTCTGATCCAGGATGCTCCTCTACAATGTGCGGTGGCGGTCCCCCGCATACTTGAATGAACGTTCAATCAACTATTGACTAAGCTACTGACGTTGTAGCTTCGGGTCAAGGGGCGGGAAGGTATACTCGGCAGTCGTGCACGCGCCTGTACTGCGAAGCCGGTGCCCCGCGTACGCGAAGCAGCCGCCTACGAGAAGATGGCGGAGTCGGTGTCCCACCGCCGTTGCCCCGTGTACGCGAAGCAGCCTTCGCCGAGCACGCCAGGCCTTGGAGCCGGCCCACGGGCCGGAAGCGCCCTCGATGGAGTTCGCATGAGCGGACAATCCGAAAGCTTGACCGCAGTCGGGGGCGCGGATAGTATGACGCAGCATGCCGCAGAAGGTTCTGCTCACAGGCACGCCCTCGCCTCTCTTGCGCGACCTAGCTCTTCTAGTTCAACAAGGCAATGGGCGCGGAATTGTCACCACGGATCCAGATGCGGATCCACCACTGGAGTCGGACGAGCGAATCTCAGTGGTCCGATGGAACCGACGCTCCCCGATATCCGCGCGCACCGTGGTCATGCAAGCCAAGAACACTTTGGATACGCTCGAAGAGACGGTTATCGTTTTCTCGCCGGACAAGGGAACCGGTGCGTACCACGAAGAGGGGCTTTCGCACATCGAGGAGCGTGTGGATGCGGGTATCCGTTCGGTGCTCTTCATGACGCGGGAGGTACTGACACAGCTTGAGCAACAGGGTAATGGGATCCTCTCCTTCGTGCTCTTCGACGGAGGCTCCGAGCCGCGACCTCCCTTGGAAGGCGCTGCCCTTGGCGCATTCAGCGGCTTCGTGCAGTCGCTCTTCGACCAGTACGCAAACGAACCGGTTCTCATTCGCGGGTTCCACTGGCGAGTGGATTCCGAGGACCGGCGCGGTTTTGCCCGTTTTGTGTTGCGCGACCACGCCGAACGCCCGGAGCGGACTCGCGGCCGCTGGGTGCGTTTCGGTCGCCGCGGCGGGCTCTTCTCTCGGACCCGCTGAGGAGACTCGGGTGGCGGCCGGCGCGTCTTGGGCCGGTGCCGTGTGTGCGTGACGCCCCGGATGGCGATGCTCCGTGTGTTGCAGGCGGCGCCAGGTTCCGGTATTGTCCTCGGGATGAAGCTCTGGATACGCTATCTCGTCGGCGTCATAATCGGTATCGCTCTGGCCATCCTGCTCCCCGAAGCCGGAGGGGACACAGCGGGTCGATTCGAGCAACTGTCGCGGATCGCTGCCAATATTGGGCGATACCTGCTGTTTCCCCTCGCGTTCTTCAGCGTCATCATCGCGATCCACGACCTGCATGAGGATCGAAAGGCTCTCTCGGTGTTAGGGCTAACCGTAGGCGCTACGGTGGTTGCCGGCCTCGGCCTCGTGGTGCTTGGAGTCGGGCTGATGCTGTTGCTCAGCCCGGCCCCGATTCCCGTGGTCATCGAAGAGGCGCGGGCTGCAACGATTCCAACGTTGAACGAGCTGGTGCATGCCGTATTTCCGGCAAACGCTTTTTC
>PWGF01000526.1 GCA_003554375.1 Spirochaetaceae bacterium | reverse complement strand
CGCCCCGGCCACGCCGGCGCCACGCCCCCGCCTCGACGTTCCACCTCCCAGCCCCCGGCAGGGCCCCAGACTCCAGACACCGGGCGCCCCGCCGCCGGAGCCTGCTCACCTCCGTCACACCCCAACCGCCCGTCACCTCCCGCACCGCCCGGCGCCCCCGGCTCGGCCCCAGCTCCGGCGCCGTCGGGTGCTCCGCTCCTACTCCGCGCGTCGGCCCACCTCGGCACCGCCGGCCGCCCCCGCTCGGCCGTTCGCCCTCGCCCCCGCGCTCCCTGCTCGCCGCAGCTGAGCCTCCCCGCCCCAGCCGCCCGCACCCCCGGCGCGCGGCGGACGGGCTCACTCCGATCGCCCTGCCGCGCGCCCCGCCGCTTGCGGGGTATCCGCTCCGCCCCCTGGCGCAGCAGAGCAAGAGACCCACAAGAACAAGAGTGCGGGAGCCACAATGCCTGCCGCGCCATTCTCTATCCAGTCGGCTGTTTACCATGTGTCCCGGTACAAAAAGCAGAGGCCGGCTTCGGTTCGCACGGAGCCTACCAGACGGGCGGGAATCGATTGCGAGGCTCCGTATTGCATCGATGATGCGCTATTGCTGCGTTCGGTCGGTCTTTGCGAGTTGCTTCTGAGCAACCCGCAAGATCTCGATCGCGTGACTCACGTCCGGTAGTCTTCCCGCAGTTCGCGCACAGCCTGTTCAAACCGAATTCGGTCCGCACTGTGCTCCAGCGCGGTATCATACGCGCGGATATCGTCAAGCTCCTCCAGCTCCCGCACAATCTGCTCCTACTCCTCGACGGGCAACAGGACGGCCCTAGGATTCTCCTGTGCATCAACGACGTATTCCTGATGCACCTTTGCCATGATCGCAACCGAAGCGGCGCTGGAGGAGGTGCGTGCCGCTTGCCGGCGCACTCGCCGTCCGCTCCGCGGCAAGCATCGCATCGGCGTTCGCCTCGGCAAGGTGGTGGGCCGCCGAAAGCCGGCCAAGCACTTCATCCTCGATATCCGCTGGGAACAGCTGCTTGACGGGTTCTCCATTGTGCGCACCAGCCTCGCCGCCGCGGAGATGGATGGTGAGGAGGTGGTGCGCACCTACAAGGGCCTCTCGGTTGTCGAGCGAGCGTTCCGCACGCGGAAGACAACCGAGCTCCACGTGCGTCCCATCCATCACCGCCTTGCCGACCGCGTGCGCGCGCCTACAGCAACGAGCCTTCGACCTGCTTGGGGTCTGCTACCGTATGTAGGCAGTAGCGGAGCACCCCGATGCGGCTATCTCACTCTGTCGCAGTCAATTAGAAGAATAGCGGCTGAAAACGTCGGTCCAAATCTTCCGTCCTTTCAAGGCGATTCGTGGACCTTCACCACGTAGATGACGCCCATGCTGGGCGAACCACTCGCCGGCGGCGCCTGCGGGCTTTCCGTTGCGCCCGCTCACGCGGAGCTTATACCATTCAGTCTTCGGGGTGGGCACTTTTTTCCGATAGAATCCGCAAGAAAGAAACGGGGAGAATTCCATTATCGATCGTCCGAAACTATCCAGGACGCTAATGCTTCGCGAACTCTTTGTAGTAAATCCGGAGAAAGTGATCCAATCTTTCCTTCAAAGATATCATCACCCACAACAGCAAGGCGGCTGCTGCGGATAAGGCTATCGGCTTCTAGGCCGGTTTCCTAAAAAACCTTCGTCGCTTCTCGAAATGATAAGCTCCAAGTCCGTGATTTGCTGATGCAGTTGTGTGCTGACCATACAAATCAGCCAGTCTCCGTAGTCATTCGGGATACGTCGCAAGAGAAGGGCTGGACGAAGCTTTCCTCGTTCGAGATTCGCTTGCGGAAATCGGAATACAACAAGATCACCAGGACGTATCACCCAAAAGGGTCCCGTATATCGCTCTCGCCGTACAGTTCCGGCTCCTCCTCCAATCCCCGCATCGCTGCACGCAGAGAAAACTCCTTGAATTGCCTCTCGTCGTTCCGCGCGTTACGGTGCTTGAGAAACTCGACGAAATCCAGCACCTCCGATTTTTCCGGCGGAAGGTGAACTATCTCCTGGGCTATTCTTTCCGCGATACTCATAATCTTATGCTACCATTTTCCCACCCTGACAACCACCTCGCAACCAGTAGCTTCCGGTATAAGCCGGCGCCGGGTCGGCGAAGTACAACTGATTAACGCCGACGACGACCTCGGCTACACCACCGTCACCGTCAACCGCCCGCTTCGCGACGAATCGGGCACCATCAACCTCGACGAAAAGGAACTCCAAACCCGACCCGACACTTCTCTCTCCATTTGGGCGTGCCCCGACCGGCCGCAGGGCTTTTCGGCGAGACGCGGCATAGCCTCGGACTGCGGGCTTTCCGTTTCGCCCGCTCACGCTGTACTGCTTTCACGACACTGTTTCACACGTTAATCGCTCCGCGTTTCCGTTCAGACTGAAATCGTGACCGGGGTTGTGATACCGATCTTCGTCGCGACCGCGAGGTAGATATCGGTCTCCATTTCCGGGGTGTCTATGCTTACGATCAGGCTGTATCGGGTCTGTCGATGCCACAGGTTAAGATGGGGCCGATTGCTCCACCATCCTTTGGTCGGATATACCGCGATCTTGTTCGATTGCGAGAGTTGGGCTGCTGTACCGGTCCACGTATCTGAATGAATCGAGCCGAGCTGCCGATTGTTGGCTCCAATCGTCCAATGGTCTACAGCACCGGTTGTATCGATACGCTCGTTTTCACCTCGTGCTTGGAAGTTAACTCTGCGAACGAAATCGGACTGCGACTCCGTTGGTCCGTTCACGTCGAACCGTAGTCCATGGGAAGGATAGCGATAGCGGTATCCCCAGCCGACTTCTCCGGGGCCCGGCTCAATAAAGTAGGAAAGCGTCACTCGCATTGCCACCGCCGTTTCGGCGAGTTCGAGCAGAATATCAGATGGCCAGGGCAAATCGTATAGGTGCATATCTCGGGTCACATAATTGGCGTTCCTCTTGTCGAACGGCTGGATCTCGGCCTCAGAAATGAGTGTCAACGAATTCGAAGCACAGTACAGGGCGCGTTCCAGCGAAGGCACGCCGAAGCCGCAGGTCCGCAGGAGTTCAATTGTCTCTTGCTTTGTCGGATGTTGAGTTCGGGTGAAGCGTTTTTTCATTTCAGCAGTCCAGTCAGCACTGTGAATCATCAATCCGCGGACCGTCTCAGGCCAGGCATCGGGATACTCCACTTGAATCCTCGCAGCCATTTCGGCAGCCTGGGCAGAAGCAGCGCTTGTCTGGCCGAAGGGGGCGAAGTGAGCAATTTGCGGGTCATGACTCGTGGAAATCAACTGCAGGTCCAATGGCTCCTGACGAGAGTCATTCGGACCGGCGGCAACATTCCCACCTTCGAAGACCACATCCGGCTTTATCGGCCATTTCCTGTGTGGCCACGTTTTCGACGTAGTCGAACTGGGCGAGAGTCCGCCGGAAGGGGCCAGAGGCGAATATCCCTCGAGCGTAGAATCGCGAATTTCTACGAGTTCGGTGTACGCTCCAACGGTTATGGCATTCCACGATTGGCCCGGATCGTGGATTTCCTCTATGAGATTCCCGTTCGGGTATCGCTGATACGCATCTGGAGACGCATTTCCGGCTGCGATCACGAAAAGCCTTCTGATGTCATCGTCCTGACCGGAGGTCAACTTGTCGATGGCGCCGGACCAAGATGTCGGGTGCCCACGATCTTTCGTCTCTTCGGAGCTTACCGCCATGCAGAACACCCGTTTTCGGGCTGGTGCCTGAATCTCTGAAATGCCGGCAGCCTGCACTACCAGGTATCCCCAAAACTCTTTGGGATTTCGCTCCGGAAAGGGAGGGAGAATGCGAACTGACTCGAGGCGGTGCAAAATCTCGAGATTCTCATTGGAGTTCAAGTGTTGCAGGAGGTTTCCGTATCCTGCGGTGCCGGCCATAAGCGTGCCGTGCGGCCCGGCAGGCTCATCAGTCGAAGGCCAATCCGGGAGTACTGCAGTTCGGTCGTCGTCATGCAAGATTGGCCTTAACAACGGATGACCATTGTTCACGCCGGTATCCAAAAGACACACCGAAACGTCGCTATCGCCGTCGAATGCACAGCGCTGCAGAAGACGCTCGGCGATCTCGGCTTGCTCAGCGTTTTCCAGTTCGACAAAGTATGTGGCCAGCTTCCGGGCTATCCTGAACTCTGAGATATACTCAAAACTCGCAACCAACCGTATCAGCTGTTCCCGGTTCGCGTTAATGAGCAGGACCGTTCGCTCCGGGAATCGCAGAACTCCGTCGGCAACTTCGATCCCGATCTTCCGCGCGACTGTAACGAAGCGTTGGAGAAGCACATCCTCTTCCGAGAGCAACCATACCTCGATCCATGAGGATTCCTGCTCTCCGACAAGCTCGAATTCGCGCTTCGACCAGAAGAAGGATGCAAGAGTCGCTTCACGAATCTGGGAAATACTGTCGATTAAGGGGCTATTCTTCGGATGTCCGCCCGACGTGTCCTTTTCCGAATCAGCATATTCTTCAACCTTTCTGAGAAAGTATGGTCTCTTCTCGTTCGGAATATAAACCGTCGCCCGGGTCACCCGGTTCGGTTCGTCACCTTCGGTACGCACATTCAGCAACCGCACTCCGGAGCCTATATGTTCCAGGCGCTCGAAGATCAAATCGTACCCGGGCTCACCCGCGAACTCGATGTAGACGCCGTTGCGCTCCTGCACAGCGACCGCTTTTGCGCCCTCATCACTTGCCTTCCACGATTCATCGAACCGGCGATGAAGGTATTCGCTGTGCTCATATCGATTCCGAAAGTCGGGAATCGTCGGTTCGCCTCCCGGTCGCGGCGGTGTTGTATATGGTATGGAACTATGGAAGCCGGTCAGGAAGATGTTCCGGTACTTCGACTCAGCCATACCGCAGTCACTACCCCACGGGCGACATCCGGGACCTGCGTTCCTCAAACATCCGCTCGAGCACAGCATGTTCGACCCGCTCTTCCCCGGAAAGGACAGCCTCTTTCAGGGCATCCCGGCAGGCGAGATCGATTTCCGCCTGGCTCAAATCCTGACTCTTAGCCAGGAGCGCCTCCCAATCGAGCTTCGTCGGGACGCTTGTTCCCAGAACGTTCTCGATCAGGCGTTTTCGTTCGGCCTCACCCGGCAGAGTATAGTGAAAGACATCGTCATACCGGCGAAAGAGCGCCTCGTCCACAAGTTGTGGGCT
>PWGF01000007.1 GCA_003554375.1 Spirochaetaceae bacterium | reverse complement strand
CTCTCGCGAGCTGCTCGGCGTTGTGCCGGCCAACGATGGTGAAGGCTGCCTGCAGGACATCCACTGGGCTATGGGCGCGATCGGGTACTTCCCAACGTACGCGCTCGGCAATCTCTACGGCGCCCAGTTCTGGCGCGCCCTGCAGAAGGACAAGCCGCAGGTCGCGGAAGAGATCCAGGCGGGCGAGCTCGGCGGTATTCGTGCGTGGCTCGGGGAGCATATCCACCAACACGGGCGCAGTAAAACGGCGGGCGAGCTCGTGCGGGACGTTACCGGCGAAGCGCTCGATCCGAGCTACTTCGTAGCTTATCTGGAAGAGAAATTCGGCGAGGTATACGGACTCTGAACGGGCCGACGGTGTGGGCCAACATCTATCTATACGTATTCGTTGCAGCGGGCCTTCTGGCGCTTGCCGGACGGTTGGCGGTTCGGTACGCGCGCGCACAGCGCCGTATCCGGCAAGTCCGAGACCAAGGCGATGAGGTTGAAGACGCGAGCTGGTCGGCGCCGGTGTCTACGATAGCTGTGGCGGTGGCGGCCGTCGCGGCCGGGGTGGTCTCCGGAGATCCGGCGGCGGTGGAAGGGCCGGAGATGGCGCTCTTTGTCGGGGTCGCGCTGGCGGTCTGGGGGCTCGTTTTCGCGTTTCTTCGGGTGGCCGGGTTGTTATTCCTTTTGGCCGTTGTATTCACGGCGATGGCGACGGTCGTCGTCGCGCCGGTTTGGAATCCGGTGGACGGAGAGCGGGAGCTTGTTACGATACACGTGGCCTACTCGAACGGAGAGCGGCTGTCGTTAGAGCTTGATACGCCGGAAGCGATGAAACCGCCCGCCGGACCGCGCTTCTTCTCCGTGCCTGGAAACACGCTTCGTGCTTATGTGGAGACGGCGGAGGTCGACCCGCGTCTGTTCTGGGTGCCCGGGAGGCAGTATGCGCGGCTTGGCGCGATCCGTGGGGTGCAGCGGCGCAACCTCGACAACGGAGTGGAGGAGGAACTGCTGGATGGCACTGGTTTCAGGCTCCAGCGAGCGGTAGCCGAGCTAGTGGAAGCGCAGGCCGGCGATCTGGGGGAACGCTTGGGCCTCCTCCGCCGTTCGGTAGCGAGTGCGGTCCCGGAGCGCGTGGTCACCGGCATACGTCTCCCGCTCTATGTCACGGAGGAGGGCGACGCTCGATTCCGATAGCGGCACCACCGGCCTGCAGCACCGGATCGACCGCTTCCGGCCCGCGAAGCTCTGGAGTTTTCGGACGGAACGGTCGATACTGGTACTGTTATGATGGTGACGTTGTACAAGCTGGATGCGCGAAACAGAGCTCGGTATGTGACGATCCATACGCGACAACCCAGCTTGTTCGGCGATCACATTGTAACCGTGCGGCACGGCATGGTTTCCGGCACCGGCACGGACCGTAACTATACGTACGAAAGCCGGGAAGAGATGGACAGAGCCCTTCGTCGCTTGCTCAAGCGCAAGGCCAGACAAGGGTACCGGGTTATCTACCGCTACGTGGGCTCCGGCGAGAAAGAACACCTCCGGTCCCAGGGGCTTGCATAGAGACGCGCGGCAAGGAAGCGCATAACAATCGAAGCGGACGCCGGCTGTCCGAGGGTCCTTGCAGGGCATACGACGCACCGGCCGGAGATATCGCCGAGAGAGCGTCTGTCCGCCCGGAGTGCCTCGGAGATCAACTGTTTCAGAGGTTTCCGGCGTAAGTGGCGACACAGAACCGGGTGCGCTAAGCGGCTAACGTTCAGGAGTGCATTCCCCGAGGTGGCGTCGGCGGTTTCTGGAAACCGTCAAAGACGAGCTTGAGCTTTTCCCCGAGCGATACGACCACGATGCCGGCAAGCGTATACTCGCCTATTGAAACGATGCGCCGTACCACGCCGGCAGCCGCCGGAAAGAGCTGGAAGAGCGAGAGCACATATAGTGTCATGGTGGCGAAAACGGAGGCCTTTCCGAGGAAGGTTGCCCGGGCATCGACCGAGCCGTGGTACATGAGCAGGAGCCACATGGCCAGGCCTTGCGCGATCAGACGTACCATCACGAGTGCGAAGAGCCAGGGCGAAATGAGGTCGAGCTCGATGAGAGCAACGCTCACCGCGATCAGGACGGCGTAGTCACTCATACTGTCCAGGTATTGCCCGATACGGGTCACCTGTCCGGTGCTACGACTGACCTTGCCGTCGACGAAATCGCTGAAAAATGCAGCGACGGTAAGAACCACGAGGAGCGGTGTGACCGGATGCTCCCCTGCAAGAACCAACAAGGTGACCAACGTGGGCATCGAGCTGATTCGGAAGAGCGTGATGCGATTGGCCAGGTTGACCCGGCTGAGCGGCGCGCCTGTCTGCTTCAGGTAGAAGTCATGTCGCATGACAAGCAGAAAGGTTGTTACGGCGAGATGCGCCACCAGGCTGGCCACGACAAAACCGAGGAACGCTTGCGGCTCGATTGCGTATACCAGAGCAATGAGACTCATCACGGCCACTTGGAACAAGAAAAGTGCTCCCATGAAGTAGCGGATATGGGTGGCCAGGCTTCTCTGATCGCTCTCATCGTGCGAAACGGACATGCGTGAGGCCAATCTACGGGGCCGCACCGGGCCTGTCAATAACGGGGTCGCTTGCGTTTGCCCCGTGTACCGTACCGGCGCGCGATCGCTTGACACCCGATTTGAGGGCGGCGTACTTTGGCCGCGTGAACTTAGCCAACTCACTAACGCTTTCTCGGATTGTCCTCGCGCCCCTCTTCTTCCTGGTGTACTTCATACCGGAGTGGACCGGGATGTTCTCCGTGCTGTCGGTGGTGCTTCTCTGGGTCATTTTCGTGTACATGGAGATCTCCGATATGCTGGACGGGATCGTGGCGCGACGATGGAATATGGTTACGAATCTCGGCAAGGTGATGGATCCCTTTGCGGACGTCATATCTCGTCTCACGTACTTCGTGTGCTTCGTGGCGGTCGGTCTTATGCCGGCGTGGATCTTCATCATCATCATGTATCGCGAGTTCGGGATCGTCTTCGTGCGGCTTCTCATGTATCGGGAGGGGGTGGCACTCGCCGCCCGCCGCGGGGGGAAGTTGAAGGCAGCGTTGTACACGCTGGCGGGCGTGGCCGGCATTCTGCTGACAACCTACGCACGGGTAGTTCAGCTGGATGTAGGCGAGAGTATCGTCTCCGGAATCGCTCTGGCAATGTACATCGGCGCGGCCCTACTGGCGGTGGTTTCGTTTACCGACTATCTGCTTGTCTTCCGTCGAAGGCGGCGCGAGCTTCCAACCTGATCGGCTGAGGTAGTCTGCAGTGCGTTCTATCGGAGAGCTTTCGC
Organism: Spirochaetaceae bacterium; assembly: GCA_003554375.1. GTDB lineage: Bacteria > Spirochaetota > Spirochaetia > DSM-27196 > SKKC01 > PWGF01. The sequence goes on along the minus strand of PWGF01000007.1, from coordinate 1,906 downwards.
TCGGAGATGCGACTCGAATCGAGTTCGTGCTCTGTGACATAGACGATACCCTTACGCGCAACAACTTGCTGGAGCCGGAAGCGTTCGAGGCGATCTGGCGGCTGAAGCGACACGGGATCACCGTGGTTCCCGTGACCGGGCGTCCTGCCGGGTGGTGCGACATGATCATCCGCCAGTGGCCGGTAGGTGCCGTGGTGGGCGAAAACGGCGCATTCGCGTTCTACCTGGCGGAAGGGGTGCGATGCGAGTTGGTTCATCCGGGAGTTCGCGGGGATCCGGAAGCTCGCGACACTCTTGCGAAAGCGGCGGACGAAGTCTACCGCCGAGTTCCCGGCACGCGCCCCGCTATGGACCAGTTCTGTCGAAGGTACGACGTGGCCGTCGATTTCCGGGAGCAGCCGCCCTACCTCGGGTTCGAGACTGCGGAAGAGATCAGGCGGATTTTCGAAGAACGGGGGGTAACCGCCAAGATCTCGAGTATTCACGTAAACGCATGGTTGGGGGCGTACGACAAGCGGGAGATGTCGCAGCTCGTGCTCGAGCGCTTGTTCGGTGTAGAAGCTGAAGAGGCACCGGAGCGGGTGCTGTTCTGCGGTGATTCGCCGAACGACGAGCCGATGTTCCGAGCATTCCGTTACAGTTGCGGAGTGGCCAATATCAGAGAGTTCGCGGGCTCGCTCGAGTATCCACCTTGTTTTGTTACGGATGCAGGGCACGGACGGGGGTTCGCCGAGTTGGCGGACGTGTTGCTCGGAGCACGGCCCGGCGCGACCGGCGACGCTCGAGATCCGGGCTGACAATGTCGAGGCCGGAGCAACAGGCAGGCACGCCCCGGCGCAGATGACGGTCGGACGGCGGGTGAGCTACGGCTGTCGTATGGCGGATAGCGTACAGAGACATTGGCGAGAGGGAGCATAAGGCGCATGGAACAGCTACTACTCGACGGTGAATGGGTGCTCGAGGCGGAAGCAGGGCCGATCCCGGAGGGGGTGAGAGCTCGTCGACTTCCAGCCGCCGTACCCGGGTGTGTGCACACGGATCTGTTGCGTGCCGGTCTGGTGAGCGATCCGTATTGGCGCGACGCGGAGAAAGAGCAGTTCTGGGTTGGCCGAGCTACATGGCGTTACCGGCGAGAATTCGACATAGAATCTGAGTTTCTGCAGCGCGACAGGGTGGAGCTGGTGCTCGACGGAGTGGATACGCTCGCCACCGTGTCTCTTAACGAGTCGGAAATCCTCCGTACGAACAACCAGTTTCGAAGCTACCGAGTCGATGTGAGGCCGTACGTCAAGGAAGGACGGAATCGAATTTGCGTCCGGTTTGCGCCTCCGATTACCAGCGCAGAGGAGGCTGACCGAAAGCAGCCGCTCTACTCCACCGGGCTCGGTCATCACCGCTTGCCGGGGGCGCAACATCTGCGCAAAAGTCAATGCAACTTCGGGTGGGATTGGGGGCCGATGTGTCCGACGAGCGGGATATGGCGCTCGGTGTATCTCCAAGCGATTGACGGCTGGTGCGTGCGTGATCTTCATGTCCGTCAGTATCACGGTACGATGGACGAGCCGGTCCGGCTGGAGCTGGTTGCGGAGTTGGCTCGAGGTTCGCACTCCGCAGCTGCCTCCTCCCTGTCTGAAGTGCCGCCAAGCCGGGAGGGGCCGGAGGCGCTCGACGGGCAGACGGAGAGCGGGCCTCAGGGACCGGCTGGAAGTGAGTCTTCGAGTGTTCCGGCCGATGGTCGTATCGAGCTCGTAGTGCAAGGAGGCCACAGCACCGAGCAGCTGATCGGCTCTCAGCAAGTCGCAGTGGAGGACAACGGCACGGCGAAGGCCTGGTTTACCGTGGAGGCACCGGCGTACTGGTGGCCGAACGGGATGGGAGACCAGCCCCTCTACCGCGCGGTAGTCCG
>PWGF01000004.1 GCA_003554375.1 Spirochaetaceae bacterium | reverse complement strand
GTCCGCGTCAGGCGGGCCCCGCCTCTCTCTTTCCGGCTTTCAAGCCCCTTCCATAGGCTGCCCCGCCCTCATCCTGCGCCAAACTCTCAGGAAAACACTCGCCTATCAGGTGCACACGCGGTTCGGCACCGGCAATGAATTGTACGGGTCAGGGCAAACGCAGTTGGACAACTCGCCTGGGAGCGCGGCGGCGAGCGGACGGTCGTGGGCGCTTGCCGAGGCCCCTGGTGGTGTGGTGAGCCGGGTGAGTACTCGCTTCAGCGGCTTTCGGCCGCCGCCGTCGAAACGTACTGATCCAACTGCGTTTGCCCTGTTGTACGGGTGAATGTGGGTATTCGCCACGCGGGTGCTATGGAGCTTCAGGTACTACAGCTGGACTGGAACGAACAGCGGCACCTCCGCCTGCAAGAGGCGCGAATAGATGCGGTCACGAGTTGTCGCGTCGCGCACGGCAATCTCCTCTCCGATCACCTCGTCGGCTAACACTACGGCTTCCCGCCCGCCGGCACGTATAACGATTCCGGTTCGAAGTTGCTGCGCATCCAGATCCACCTGGCAGCCTACGGGAACGAGTAACCGGAGAGAGATAGCTTCACCGCCGTAAAAGAGCCGTCCGGCCTGCGTCCGTACAATCTGTTCCGACTCCATTGTGAGAACCCGATGCACTTGGCAGGAAGGCAGTGCAAGGCTTTGCTCGCCCAATCGCAGCACCAAGGCGGTCAGTAACCTGGTGCTTCCAGGCAATCTGACGGTGAACCGCACTCCACGCCCCGGATAGTTCTCCATCTCCAGGGTCCCGCCAAGCAAATGCTCTACCGAATGGCGAACAGCGTTCAAGCCGATGCCACGCCCGGAAGCTCGCTCAGCCGAACTCTCCTCCTCAGGCGCATCCCCCTGAACGGTGGAAACCCCTGGTCCGGACACTAAATCCAACAGCGTTCCACCGTCCCTATCGTCTTCTCCGTGCAAGGCGCGGTGCACAGCTTCCTCGTCAATTCCACGGCCGTCGTCCTGGAGGGTCACCTCGAGTTCCCCGGACTTCTGCCGGACGCTCAGCGCAATCCGAGCCTCCGCGGGTTTACCTTGCCGACGCCGTTCCTCAGCATCCTCCAGTCCGTGATCCAGCGCGTTACGTACCAAATGGAGCAGTGACCGGGCTAAGACCTCAGCCACCGGTAGGTAGAGCTGCTCGTGCCCACCGGCCACATCAAGCCGTACGAGCTTCGACGTGCACTGTACGGCTTGATCGACCAGGCTGAAGAGCGGTTGCAGGACCTCGGCAAACGGTACAAGCGCCGTCCGGCGAATCTGGTTGTTGACCTGCTCCGAAAGCAACGCGGCGGCTCTAGCGCTCCGAAGGCACGCCGCACCACTCTCTCCCCGATGCAACCGTTCAGAGAGAGCCCTGAGCTCATACAACAACTCATCTGAGTAGAGTCGAAGTTCTTCATAACTGCGCCCGGACAGAGTCAACTCAACCTTCTCCCCGAAGCCCGAACCGCCAAGCCCGGAGAGTCCGGATGCGGAGATTGCCTGCCCGGCCCCGCTGAACTGTGCCGCATATTCCAATAGAAAATCGTAGTCTAGCGAGACAATTGAGATGTCCGTTACTTGGTCCAGATACACGGCCCCATGGAGCTCTGACTCCGAAACGGACGCAGTCACGAGAGCAGAAAACGCGACGTGGTCCGTACTGTCGAGCTCACCTGCGGTCGGTACGGATCTCAGGACGTTTGCGACAGCTTCCAGACTGCTCAACAGCAGGAAGAGCCGTGCGTGCGTGAGAGGTTCAGCAGAAGACAGGGTACAATCGACTCGATAAACTGTCTCGCCGCGGTTTCGCGCCTCCTCGAGCTGCTCAAGCTCATTCTCCGTAAGCCATCCGACAACCGTGGTGTCCGGCGGAGCTCTCTCGAAACGGCTGGGGTCCGGGGCAATGGCATCCTCGCCGCCCTCGTCGCCCGGAACTGCTCCCCACGCTGCTGCCGTCCGGCCATGCACGTCCGGTTGGCGGCCGATTAGCGCTTCGCCTGCCGCGTTCGCTCGTTGCTGTCCGAGCGCGTCCAAGAGCTCGCGTATAGTAGCCTCAAGCCTTTCGCGATCGTCATCCGAGAGTTGAATGGCATCCACTTGGCTCCGCTTGCTCAAGGAGGACAACTCGTCCTCCATCCTCTCAGCGGCGTGCTGCATATTGGAGAGCCGCAGGAAAGCAGCCTCCGACTTCAGTGAGTGTACGGCGCGGAACACGGCAGCCACCCTGTGAGAAGGGGCTTCTCCTTTCGAGACGGAGGTGCGGAATAACCCGAGCTCGCCGGCAACCCGGCCGGCATCCCGGTGAAACATGCGTATGAGCCGAGAGTGGTGCCCCCTTCCACCGTTCGAGGACCGGCCCGGAGATGCCTCCCGTCGCGTCGCTCCAACCTCGGAACGCCGGCGATGCGGATCGCGCTCACTCATGCTTCTCCTCCTCTGTTTTCGCCGGCCGGCCGGGCTGCGGAGTACACTCGAACCGCACGCCGTCGAAGATCGTAGGACGAGCGACGCATGGCGAGGCGAGCGACTTCCTCCATACCCGGAGCACCTGCCAACCGTTCCGCAGCAGTCAGAACCAGATCAGCGACGCGATCCGACACCCCTGCTGTCATAAGAGCGATGAGATCTGAGGCTGACTGCCGAACCTCCAGGTCTACCACAGCCCGGAGGGCGGCGCACTGCACCTCTTCCGACTCGTCGTACAGAGCTTCGCGCAATGCTGAGTAAACGCTCCTTGTTCCTAGTGAGGCCGCTCCCGCACACGCCCGTGCGCGGACGCGTGGCGTTCGTCCCTCACGTATTCTGCGACACGTGTCAGCAATGTTCCGCTGAAGTCTTTGCTCTTGTCCGCGAGAGCGCCTTTTTCGCCGGCCCTGGTCCCCTCCTGCGGTCCGCCTCCAGCGGTCTTGCTCCGATCCTGTTGTCGTGAAATTGCCGGAGTGTCCCGTGCCTGTCGTTGATGTATCCGGGTTTCCCTCGGATGCGGCCGGATCAGACCCTGCGGACCTCCGGCTTGCTGCGTGCTTCGGCGGCATCTCCGCTGCGTGAAGTGCGATGCGATAGGCGGCCACCAGCCTATCGAAAGCCTGGCGCCCGAACCGCAGCCCGCCATGGTCCGGATGGTACTCCTTTGCCAGGCGCCGATAGGCTGCCCGCACCGCCGCCGGGTCAGCGTTCGTAGTCAAACCGAGGATTCGTAGGGCATCCCGCTCCGAAAGCGGTTCTGACGGTGGATCATACTTCGACATCGGCGACCTCAGCGGTTCTCAACAGCGTCCTCAACTCGCGAACAAGCGTATCCAGCCCGATGCACACATCTCCGGCAAGCTCTTGATCGCCCTGCTCAAGCGCCTCATCCGCCGCCCGCAGGAAATACTCCAGCTCATTCGCCAGCCGTGCGTCCACGTCGCCTCGCACCTGCTCGTAGAACATCTGTGCGCGCGCCCGTAGTCCCGCCAAGAGCTCGATGTCGTCTGAGGAGGAAGCATCCGCCACGTTCTCCCGCTCCGGAGCGAGACGCACGGTAATCTCTTGTGCGGCACCAGTGTCGAGATCCTTCGCCGATACCGAGACCTTTCCGTCCACATCGATATCGAACGATACCTCGATTCGAGGCTCCCCGGATCGCCCTGCGCGAATGCCGGTGAGCAGAAAACGTCCAAGAGACACGTTCGCTTGCGCCCGTGCTTGGTTACCCTGCACAACGTGAATCTCGACCGACTGTTGATCATCGGTTACCGTGGTGAATAGCCGCTTTCGGGTGACCGGAATCGCAGTGTTCCGGGAAATCACCGGGACCGCAGCCCCTCCTTCCGACTCGACTCCAAGGTCGAACGCGGTCACGTCGGTCACTTGGATCCGCGCATCGCCTGACTCCAGCATCGCAGCATAGAGCGCGGCGCCTCGCGCGACCACCTCATCTGGGTTCACCTGGGATACGTGCTCCAACCCCAACGCCCGCTGCAGATACTCGCGAACAAGGGGGATCCGACTCGAACCACCGGAGAGGACAAGTGCATCGACTCCCTCCACGCCGAAGCCGGACTCGCGGAGCGTCTGCATCGTCAGCTTGACGCTCCGCCGAACCAACGGCTCAACCAGTGCCACGAACTGTTGCCGGTTGATAGAGGTACTAACGTGCACGGGCCCCGTGTCCGTACCGAAGAAGGGAAGCGCCACGGTCGTGGTCTCCTGTGTCGAAAGCTCGATCTTCGCCCGCTCAACGAGCTCCATCAGTTGCTGCATGACGAACGGATGCTCCCGCAACGAGAATCCGATTTGCTGTTCCATATGGTCGCAAACGTGCTCGTGCAGCATCCGATCGAAATCGACTCCACCTAGTCGCCGATCGCCGGAGGTGCTCCGAACAGTGTAGAGATCACCGTCCTTGAGAAGGCAGGTCACATCGAACGTTCCTCCCCCCAAATCGTACACAAGGACGCGGGACAGCGAGGCTGAGCGCTGCGCGTAGCAAAGTGCCGCGGCGGTGGGTTCATTGAGCAATCTGGTATTCCGAAGCCCCGCAATGCGACCGGCCTCGATCGTGGCACGCCGCTCTCGCTCCCCAAAGTGGGCAGGCACCGTGATTACCGCTCTCTGTACATCCTGGCCCAAGAACGCTTCGGCATCGCGTCGGACCGCCCGCAGGATGATCGCCGAGACATCTTCCGGACGATACCGATCTCCGTCGATCTCCCAGCCGTCCACCGAGCCAATGGCACGTTTGACCTCAGAAACCGTGTGATCAGGACGCGCAACTGCTTGGTTCTTGGCTGCTTCACCGACCAGTACCTCACCGTGCTCAGAGAACCCAACGACGCTCGGGGTAACGAACCGCCCCCGATCGTTCGGAATCATCACCGGCTCGTCACCGTCGACAAAAGCACATGCCGTATTGGTTGTCCCCAGGTCGATCCCGATAGTACGACTCATTCTTCACCACCGTTCCTCAATCACTCCCCGCCCGCGACTCCGGCAACAGCAGGGGTTGCAGGCGCTACGAGCGCTCAAGGCTAATGATAAGCTCCACTTCGCCGACCGTCGAGCCTACTCTTGCGGCAATGATCTCAGCCGACATTCCGGAATCGTGTAGACGCCGCACCTCTTCGCGAAGCTTCTGCCGATTCCCGGGTTGCCGAGTATACTCTCGCTCGGTTTCCGAAGAAGCCCCCTCCTGCCCTTCCGGCGTCTGGTCACCGTCCTGGGCTGCTTGGCTCTCCGGTACCGGCGCCGAG
>PWGF01000063.1 GCA_003554375.1 Spirochaetaceae bacterium | reverse complement strand
GGAACGCCATGGGAACGCCGCTCTTCGTCGCGTCCGTTTATCGGGAGGAGCGCAAGGTCCATGCGGTATCCGGCAAGCACCTCGAACAGCTCCTCGAATGGGACCGTATCCCCGGAGTGGTAGACTGTCAGCCATTCCCGCGCCACATCCCGCCTACCGCCATCCGACGCACCCCGCCGATCAGCTGCCTCGTCTTCCGCGCCGGCCGGTCCGGCGACGACCGCTGCCGAGACGGCACCCGCGAGAGGCCCGGCTTCAAGCCCGCTGTTCCCGGCCGACGGCGCAACTCTCAGTGAGATCACATAGCCAAGATAGCGGTCGTTGCCTTGGGCGTCCCGTTCGCGCTCCTCATGTGCGGCCGGAACAACAGAGACGTGCGCCGGCGCTTCCTCTGTTCCGGTACCCGAGCCCGGCGTTGGCGTACCGCCTGTCCGCGAAGCACGTTGTAGAGCAGGCAGCTCCACCGTTTGACCGCTGTTGCATTCGACCATGCGGTCCGCGGGCACACCACGCTCCAGCGCTTTCTCCCGCACCGAGCGCGGCACCAGAAAGCGACAGTGCGGGTTGTTGCGTGCGATCGCCGGCAGCGTCCCCGGATCGAGGTGGTCCGTATGCCCATGGGTAGCGAGCACCCAGTCCACGCCGGCCAATTCGGTTGGATCCAGCGGCGGAGGCATCATCCGAGTATGCGGGAAGCGCGTGCCGCGATACTTCTCCGCAAGCGAATCGGAGAGATACGGATCGATCACTATCCGGAGCGCCGCGGTGTCAATAAGGAACCCCGCCTGCCCGAGCCAGTACAAGGACACGCTATCCGGCGGCGGGGTGTCGGGCCGTTCCGCAGGTACTACAACCCCGCCGTCAACCGAAAGGGATACTGCATGCGCCATACGACGACCACCTCCGCGACTCCCAGTTTCCCGAGTGCAATCGGCCCCTGCCTCTGCCCGTGCCCGCGGCCCTGACCCGGACCGCCGGTCGCGGCCGCAGAGCCTCTCCGTCATCGCCGCGCGCGATCGTTCACCGCTTGGCTTACAAGAGCGCTTGGAGAAGATTCTCCACCGCGGCTTCCGTCGCTCGCTCCACGCTCTCGGCCGTGTACCCGCCGATATGTGGCGTAGCTATCACCGATTCATGGTCAAGGAGACGTCGATCCCGGGGCGGCTCCTCCGGGTAGGCATCGAGCGTCAGCCGCCTCACGGCCCCACGCTCGAGCGCTTCCAGCATCGCGTCCGGATCGATGAGCTCATACCGGGCCGTATTCACGACAACCGCGCCGCTCTTGAGCTGTGCAATCGCCTCACGATCGAGCAAAGGCGGCGCCCCTGCAGGAAGAGCCGCATGCAGGCTCACTACGTCAGCCTCGGCTAAAGCTTCGCCGAACGGGACGAACGCAAAATCGCCGCCCGGCGCGAAGTCTTCGGCAGGATATGGGTCATATGCCCGCACTCGCATGCCTAGGGCCGTGGCACAACGAGCCACCATCCGGCCGATCGTGCCGCACCCGAGCACTGCCACGGTGCGACCGGCCAGCTCGAACCCCTTGAGCCGTTTCCACTCGCCTTCGCGCAACCACGTCGCTTGAACCGGAATGTCGCGTGCCGCAGCAAAGATGTGCGCCAGCGTAAGCTCCGCGACGCCCTGGGCATTGGCCCCTTCGGCACGCAATACCTGGATACCGAGTCGGTCAGCAGCCGCGCAATCGATATTGTCGATACCGGTGCCGTTTCGGCTGATCGCCTGAAGACGGCGTGCCCGTTCCAGTAGCGCAGCGCTTATCGGTTCGACCCCGGCAAGGTAGCCAACCGCCTCTTCGATATAGGGCGCGATCTCGTGCTCTTCTGGGCGACGCCCCGGTGTGGGGAATACGACTTCGTACCGTACTGCGCGGAGCCGCTCCAGCATCGGGTGCGGCGGCTCGCTCAGCGACCGCGGCGTCACTATGACCTGCTTCATATCCTGCTCCACCTATTCGCTCACTCTATCACTACCTCGCCTCCGCGGCGGTATACGCGCTTGAGGAACCCTTCGGTTTGGATATCGCCGTAGTTGTGGCCAGCCTCCGCATTGTAGACACAGAAGGACACCAATGGCTCGCTCCCGGCGTTCACCGAACGGTGAGCCCAGTACGGCGGCACGTACACCATCTTGCCGCGCTCCATCGGCTGCGCGTCGAACCGGCCGTCCGACGTCTTCATGACCATATACCCCTCTCCTCGCAGGCAGAGGTAGATCTCACCGGTGTTCACCTGCGTGTGGTAGTGCCCTTTGGTCATGAAGCACTCCTCGCCGACCACGCCAGGCTGAAGCTTGCTGATGCAGTACATCAGATGACCGTATTCGTTCGGCACGGGCACTTCGAACACTTCGTAGTGAAGCGGATCGCTCTCCTGCTCGATGAGGCGCTCGAGCGCGCGTTCGTCGACATAGTAGCCGCGCATGTCGGACGCCCGGCGCACCTGACGGTTCGTCGCCTCCGGCATCTCTCCCTTGTCGACATCCACCGCCACTGCAAACGGATCGATCAAGCTTGTTCCTGCCACCGTCTCCATACGCTCCTCCTTATCCGGGAGCCGCGCCCCGGCGCGCTCGAGCCGCGACCTCGGAAAGCTTCTCGAACTCCGGCCCGGAAGTCGGGATATCTATATCGAATACTTCCGCGATCACCCGCGTCCACCCGTGGATGAAGTACAGCCATCCGTCTTCGATGGTAAGGCTGCGTTCCTTCTGCTGAGCTTTTGCCTGCTCCAGAAACAGAAGGTCACCCCGGTAGTTGAACTCCCACACGAGCCCGTTCTCCGGAAAGCGAGCCGCGTCGGTCAGCGGTGATCCCGGCGCATCCTTACCGAGCCCGGTCGCGTTCACCACCAGCGAGTAAGGCTTCAGGCCGTTCACCACTTGGTCGTTCTGCGCCGGCTCCGGACAATGGTGGTATTCAACCGGGATACCCGGATTCACCTTGCCGTGGATCCTCTCCATCTCCTCAAGCCGGGGAGTGCTGCGATTCGTGACCACGATACGAGAAGGCCAATCAGCCTTCTGGTATTTCTGCATGATGTGCAGGGTCAACGCCAACGAAGACCCGCCGGCCCCTAGCAGGCATATCTCTCCTCCCGTCCGGCGCCAATGATCGCGCGGTACGAAAGCTTCCATTGAGAGCCCACTCGTAATCGGATCCTTCGCATGCCCTCGCAACTTCCCGCCACGCTTGGAGATGCAACTGACCTCGCCGAGGAGCTCCGCATACTCGTCGAGCTCATCGAAGAGATCGCGCGCCGCCTTTAGGAGGTCGATCTTGTGCGTCGTAACGAGTCCGCCCAGCGAATTCGCGTCCTCTTTGAGAAACGAGACGACACGCCGGTAGACCTCGGCATCGTCGTGCACCTTGCAGTCGATCCCGACGATCGGAACGTCCCCCAGTCCGAGGTGCTCGGCCCACGCTGGAAAGACGCGCATGATGGAGGATTTGCCGGTGCTTACCCCAATAAAGTAGAACGTAGGCCTGTCGGCCGGCCTTAAGTCATCTGCCGTCATAGTGTGCCCAACTCCTTTTGCGTTGACCGACGTAGCATTCCCGAACCGCTGATACTGCAGCCGCCGTTCGGCGCCGACGGGATCCTTGCCCCCTCACCTCTGCGGCTTTGTCATCGGCTCACTAGCACGCCGGCTCAGTCTTGACCGCCGTTAAACCCGAGCTTTTACCCTTTCTGCGCTACAGCGTCCGCAAACGCCGTTTCGGCTCCGCCTAGCTTATACCGATGCGTGATGATGTCGCCAACCGACAGTGTGCCGGTAGCAATGAGCTTCAGGCATCTGCGGTATTGGCGCAAGTTCTGTCGGTGTCATAGCCATATTCGACTTACACACACCCTTTATCAACCCTTTTATTCCGTTCGCAAAGCGCGATAAGCACAATCACATTGCCACGGAACTGTGAAGCTGGTCACCGCAGTCCGGAAAGCGGCAGTTCCCTGGAATTGCGTATGCCTCGGTCACTTCACTCTCGATGCCTCACCGCACCCCAGCGTATCTACCCAGTGCGGGCAAATCTAATAGGCGCGATGTTTAGTGCTTGTCTCATCTATTCGGGCTGCTGTGGCGCCAGTTGCTGTCAGGTATTGGCTTCTCGAACTCGATATGACAAGCGCTTGCAAGTTGCGGCCGGTAGGTGGCGCTCGAGGGGCGCCGGTAAGAACACGAGCTCTACGAGCAAACGCGCGGTGAACCGAGCACCACAGTTTCTATCACGATCCCGAGGACTATAGAGGAGTCTTCATGCGCGTCCTCGCTTCCGGCCTCCTGACAGGAAGGAGATTCTGCGTTCCCGCGGAGCTTGACGAAACCCGCTCGCTCTCAATCCTCTCGCTCTCGCTGTGGACACTTCGCCCAGGAAGCTTGCTGCGAACCCTTCGGCCGGCGGGCTTGCTGTGGACACTCCGGCTAAAGGTGCGGCACCAAACATCCGCACGCGACGGTCCGAAGCCTTCCTCGCTCGTTCGGCGCACAGCCGGAGGCACGACAAACGCACAACATTCCCTTTCGCGGCAGTCTTCTGCTACACTCCGCGGGACGCTGAGTTTGGGCTCCCACGGGATGCTTACCTCCGGCTCGGCGACCTGAAGGGAAAAGAGAGATGAGTGACGCAATCGCCAACACCCAAGAAACAGTCTGGAATAGTGAGGATTCGCCGTGGATCGGGTTTCGCTCCGGCCGGTGGGTCGATCATATTGACGTACGCGATTTCATCCAGCGGAACTATACGCCCTACTGCGGCGACGCCGGGTTTCTGGCGCCCGCCACCGACCGCACCACCGCGCTGTGGGAGCACGTGAGAGAGCTCATTGCGCGGGAGAATGAGGCCGGCGGCACGCTGGATGTCGATACGGAGACGGTCTCCACGATCACCTCGCACGCGCCGGGATATATCGATAGGGACCGGGAGCTGGTGGTCGGACTTCAGACCGACGCGCCCCTCCGGCGCGCCGTGATGCCGAAGGGAGGCATCCGTGTTGCGCGCAAGGCGTGCGAAGCATACGGCTATACCTTGGCGCCTTCGATCGCCGAAATCTTCACCCGGTACCGAAAGACGCACAACGACGGCGTTTTCGATGCGTACACTCCGGAGATGCGCGCGGCGCGGAGCGCCGGAATCATAACCGGGCTCCCGGACTCCTACGGGCGCGGCCGGATCATCGGCGACTACCGGCGCGTAGCGCTTTACGGAGTGGAGCGGCTCATCGAAGACAAAGAGAGCCAGAAGAGCTCCGTGGAAATCGGCTCGCTCG
>PWGF01000041.1 GCA_003554375.1 Spirochaetaceae bacterium | reverse complement strand
TCAGGTAAACGCGCGCATTCAGCTCTGAAGCAAGCAGCAACCGGCGTTGCGGCTTCTCCGGCCCCCGCCGAGAGGCCGCACCGCCGCACCGCCACGGCGTCTCGGGGCCCGCCAGTGGGGTGCGCCGCGGCGCGACACCGCCAAGCCGGTCCGAAGCCACCGCGGGGCGCCGCTACGCGCCGGCACCTCGGGGCCCGGGAGCGCGCTGCACCGCGGCGCGGCCGCGGGCATTACCACGAAAGGAGCCTGCGTCCCTCTCTGTCGGTGAAGCTGCCCAGGAGTATCAGGATGAAATCGACCACGATACCCACTCCGAAAAGGCCGGCGGTGACAAGCCAGATAAGCCCGGTACCCACCTTCCCGGCGTAGAACCGGTGAATCCCCAGGTACCCCAGAAAGAAGCAGAGGAGAAGCGCCGCAAGGCGCGATTTGCTCGAGTTCATACCATACTTCTACACATTTTCCCGCTTCTACGCAAACCGTTGACCACAGGACAGACGCAGTTGGCTACTGGGGCCGTAAGTCCGGCAGCGAGTGCCCCGCCGGTGACCAAGGCGGCCAGGCTGAGCACGGAACCCGGGTAGTCGATTCTTGCATATGGGTGTAACCTAGAGTGTAGATGCGGAGGGCCCGCCGAACCGGCGGCGCTGCTTGGCTCCGCGCCGCCGTTCCAGGCGCCGGGCGGTGCCTTTTCGGAGGCCCGCGTATTCGGGGGCTCGATAGAATGGCGACGGTGCTCGCACGGGAACGAACCCGACTGCAGGGGGTCAGACGAGGCGTTATGAAGCGACCGTTGATGCTCGCCATTGTCGTCTTCATAAGCACAGCTGCTTTCGGCGGTGACGCATGGCCTGCGCTCTTCGTAGAAGAATGGGAGACTATCGTTGCTGTCATCGCGGCGTTCCTCGCCGCCTCCGCATTTCACGAAACCGAGTGGCCGGAGCTCTCCCCTGAGGAATGGGCCGGCATGACGCCGGAGTGCCTCCGAGAGTTTCTCGAGTCCGGCGAAGATCCGCAGGAAGCTAATGAGCACGGCTGGACGCCGCTGATGTTGGCGTCGGAAACGAACTCGAGCCCGGAGCTCGTGCTGCTTCTTCTCCAAGCGGGAGCAGAGGTGAACGCGCGAGACAGGGGAGGACACACGGCGCTCATGTACGCCGTGGAGAGGAACCCGAACCTGGATGTGAGCACGACCCTTCTGAGAGCCGGAGCAGAAGTAGATGCACGGAACGAGCACGGAAAGACGGCGCTCATGATCGCAGCCGAATCGAACCACAATCCCGGAGTTACCCAAGCGCTACTCCAGGCCGGCGCGCACGTGGGTGCGCGGAACGAAGATGGCTGGACCCCGCTCATGCTCGCCGCGGAGTCAAACCCGAACCCCGAGGTGGCCCGCACCCTCCTCGAAGCCGGAGCCGATCCGAACGCGCGCGATAGGAACGGCTGGACGCCGTTGATGATCGCGGCCGAGCACTCCGCCGCGCCGGCAGTGCTCCACCTACTGCTCGATGCCGGCGCTGATCCCACGCCACGCGACATAGAGGGACGAACCGCCCGCGACTACGTCCGGTACAACGACGCCCTCGTGCGAACCTCGGCGGTGCGGCGACTATACCGAAAAGCCGCCGGCGGCTGAGCGGTTGCCCGCCAAGTATCCATTCCGCTATCATACCGGCCGCCGCCCGCGGCGCAGCGCCCGCGTTGATTTGGCTGCGCGGGCGCGAGGTGTATGTCCCCGCCGCCGCGCGCAGTTTGCCGCCAGTGCATTGTCGTGCGACGACCCGGGCGGCACGAGAGGGAGGAACAGATGCGACGCCACCCACGAAGGTCGCCCGCGGACCGGAGCAAACGCGCTTCGCGTCCCGATGAGGGTGGCCCCGATGACGGCGGGGAAACCGACGCCACCGGCGGATCGTACGCACAGTCGCAGACGCCCCCGGAGACGAGCCAAGACGCGCCCTCGGAAACGGAGTCCGAGACGCCGGCGGATTCGCAGCGGGACCCACAGGCGAACCCGCGGCGAGTGCCGTGGCGCCGGTTTCTCGCGGATGTCTTCACGTGCTCCCTGGGGGCATACGGAGGGCCGGAGGCGCACATCGGCGTTTTTGCGCATCAGCTCACCGCCAAGCGCCGCTACCTCTCGGAAAACGACCTGATCGAGCTCCTCGCGCTCTGTAGCATGCTTCCCGGCCCTACAAGCACGCAGACGATTGTCTCGGTAGGCTACCGGATGGGAGGGCCGGTACTGGCTCTTCTGACGATGCTGGTGTGGGCGCTTCCGGTGCTTACGGCGATGACCGTCCTCTCGTTCCTCTACCAATTCCTCCAAGCGCACGGCGTATCGCATGAGGTACTCCGCTACATCGGTCCGATGGCGGTAGGGTTCATCATTGTCGCGACCGTCCGAATCGGACGAAAGGTGGTCACCAACCGGACGACCGCCTTCCTACTCCTTTTCGGAGCGGTCGTCACGTACTTCATCCGCGCGCCGTGGATCTTTCCGGTGGTCCTCGTCGCCGGCGGACTCACCGCCATTCTCCTCAGCGGCGAAAAGGGCCTGTGGAATCGAGCGCAGGTTTCCCCTCCGTGGCGTTACCTAATCGTGTTCGGCGTGTTGGCCGTAGGCGGGGCGATCGCGGCAAGCGTGCTCCCGTACCAGCTTCCGCAGCTCTTCGAGAGCTTCTACCGCTACGGCTACCTGGTTTTCGGCGGCGGGCAGGTGGTGGTGCCGGTCATGCACAGCGAGCTCGTCGAAGTACGCGAGCTCATGAGCAACCAGGAGTTTCTCACCGGTTATGGCCTCGTCCAAGGGCTCCCGGGACCGATGTTCAGCTTCGCCGCGTACGCAGGCGGCATGGCAGCGCGAGGCAGCTCGGTCGGCTTCCAGGTGCTCGGCGCGATGGCCGGGGGAATCGGAATCTTTCTCCCGGGCCTTCTGCTGATCTACTTCGTCTATCCGGTGTGGGAAGACTTGAAGCAGATTCGCGCCGTCCGCATCGCCCTGCGAGGAATCAACGCCGTCGCCGGTGGGCTCATCGCTATCGCGGCGGTTATTCTCATGCAGGCGAGCGGATTCGAACCGATCAATCTCGTCGTAACCGCGCTCACCGTCGCCCTCCTTGGCTCCCGGAAGGTTCCCCCTCCGCTTATCGTCGTTCTGGCCCTCGGTGCGGGGTTCGTGGTATGAGGAAGGAACGGCGACAGGCGAAGGAAAGCAGCCGGTAGGCCGGAGTTCGCGGTACACACGCCCGGGCTATTCGCAGCTGCATAGCGAAGGGCCCGGAGAGTCGCGAACTCCGGCGCTCAGAGGCAGGTTGCACGGCCTCGCCGCTTCTGAGACAACCGGACAGAAGAACTCAAACGGAAGAAGGGCGGATTGGGAGGGAAAGATGATACCAATACGTGGGCGCCGTATCGGGCTGATGGTGGGGGTGGCGCTCATTGCTTCGGTAACCGTGCCGGCTCAGGAGATTGGTCTCTCACTCGGGACCCAGGGCGGGGTTAACCTCGGCGCGTATACCGGTTCGCACTGGAACGAGCTGATTGCCGACATGGACAGCGCCGAAGGGGACGCTATAGCAGTCGGCAATCTTTGGGGATTGGGGTTCACTGTATCTTCGTTCCTGCAGATCGGGCTGACTTCGCATCTGGCCGTGCAACCGCAGCTTGGAATTGCCATGCGCCGTGGCGGGTTCGCAGAAGCGGGCTACGTCCATGATCCGGCCTCCGGTTCCCACACCGAAATCTCTACCCAGAGTGTGGACTCGTACGCCATGCTGGACCTCCCGATTTACCTGAAACCGCGGGCGGAGGCGGGCATACTCTCCTTCCACGCGCTCTTCGGCCCACACTTCGCCATCGTACTGGGACGCGGCTACAGTGCCCAGCTCGAAGATGGAGAGGAGGTTCCGGACGACTCCGGAAGCTTCACGGTGGACAACCGCTTCCTGGTCGGGGTGGGAGGCGGCACCGGCATGGGCGTCGACCTCGGGGTGGGCAGCGTTGTGCTCGACCTCACAGCTTTCCGCTCGTTTAACTCTCCCTTCGACAATATCGAGGGCACCGATACCGAGATCGAAGGGCCGCGGATCCTCAGTGTCGCTGTGTCCGCGGGATTCGCAGTACCGCTCGATGTAGACCTGTAGGTGCCGAACTCCCTCTGCGCAGTCCGCTTCATAGCGGCAATCTCGATCGGCGCTACTCGCTCTACACCTTGCCCAACGCTGCACCTTGACCCGGCGCCGCCTTGACCCCGGGCGGCGCCTTCACCCCGCGCGGCGCCTTGACCCCAGGCGCCGCCGCCCC
Organism: Spirochaetaceae bacterium; assembly: GCA_003554375.1. Lineage (GTDB taxonomy): Bacteria > Spirochaetota > Spirochaetia > DSM-27196 > SKKC01 > PWGF01. The sequence continues at coordinate 983 of PWGF01000041.1, read as the reverse complement.
TACCCTCTATACATGGAACGACGCGCACTCGGCAACTCCGGAATCGAGGTGAACCGCCTCGGAATTGGGCTTTGGGCAATCGGCGGCGGGCTGTGGGGGTCCGCCGATGACAAGGAATCGCTCGACACGATCAGCGCCGCGCTCGATCAGGGCGTCGAGTTCTTCGACACCGCCGACGTCTACGGCGACGGCCACAGTGAGGAGATCCTCGGTCGCGCAATGCGCGGGCGGCGCGAGAAGTTCGTGGTCGGCACCAAGATCGGGTGGAAGGGCTACGACGGCGAGGCGGGGCGCTCCGCTTACACGGACCCGCAGAAGGTCGTCGAAGGGGTAGAGCAGAACCTTCTTCGCCTCGGCACCGACTACGTCGACCTGATTCAGCTGCACATCAACTTCCGCGATCCTACCTTGGAAAACTTCCTGGAGGGCTTCGAACGCCTCCAGCGGGACGGAAAGGTCCGCGCCTACGGAGTGAGCTCCGGCGAGGCGGACTACATCCGGGAGTTTTTCCAAGAGAGCAACGCCGCCACACTGCAGATCGACTACAGCATCCTCAATCGCACGCCCGAGGCAGAGATCTTCCCATTCTGCCGCAGCCACGGCGCGGGAACGATCGTCCGCGGCGCGCTCGCCATGGGCATCCTCACCGGCAAGCTTTCGACCGGCAGCACCTTCCAAGAAGGCGATTTCCGGCGGGGCTGGCTCGAGGATCCGGAGAAACACAAGCAGTTTCTCAGCGATCTGGAGGTCGTCGAAAAGCTCCGCCCCATAGCGGAAGCCGAGGGGCGTACGCTTGCCCAGCTGGCGCTCGGCTTCGTTCTCGCCAATGACGACGTCTCGGTGGTCATCCCCGGAGCCCGGAACGTGAAGCAGCTCGAGTCCAACGTCGCTGCAGCGGAACTCGGCCCTATCTCCCCGGATGCCCAGGCCCGGATCGACCAGATCGTGCCGCCTGCCGGCGGCCGCAAGATCTGGCCCGCCTG
>PWGF01000489.1 GCA_003554375.1 Spirochaetaceae bacterium | reverse complement strand
GGATTGCGCACGGGGGCGTCGAAACCGAACCCCTGCCGATACGTTACCGAGCGTTCATTGCCGGAACGGGCGGTGATTCCCTCCAGGATTGTTATCAGCCGATCGCTGGTCCCGTGGTAGTTGGCGAGAAGCACCGTACTGTCGGCCGCCGCCGGCCCGGTGACAAAAAGCCTGCGCTTCGACGCGTCCAGCGGCAACAGCCCGTCGTTCTTGAGGAGCACGCACGACTGCACCGCGACTTCGCGGGCAAGATCTCGATGCGCGTCGCAGCCGACAACCGACAGCGGCGTATCGGTCCACGGAACGAGCTCATCCGGATCGAACATCCCAAGCCGAAACCGGGTACGGAGGAGCCGCCGCAGCGAGCGGTCGATCTCTTTCTCCGCGACCAGCCCGCGCTCGATCGACTCCATCAGCCCCTCGTAGACCGAGCCGCAGTTCAGGTCGCACCCTTTCTTTACGGCAAGCGCAGCCGACTCCGCCGCATCCTGCGTGATGCCATGGTGCTCGTGGAAGTCACGAATCGCCCAGCAGTCGGAAACGTAGTGGCCGGCGAACTGCCACTCGCCGCGCAGAATCTCCTCCATGAGCACCGAGTGTGCACAGCACGGCTCCCCGTTGGTCCGGTTGTAGGCGCCCATGACCGCTTCTACGCCTTCGTCCACGAGCGCCTTGAACGCGGGTAGGTACGTCTCACGCAGGTCCTTCTCGCTCACCTCCGCGTTGAACTCATGCCGCAACCCTTCAGGGCCGCTGTGCACCGCGTAATGCTTGGCGCATGCGGCAGCTTTCAGGTAGTCAGGATGCTCTCCCTGAAGCCCTCGCACGAACGCTTTGCCGATCTCGGAGGTAAGAAACGGATCCTCGCCGTACGTCTCCTGACCGCGCCCCCACCGCGGATCGCGGAATATGTTGATGTTGGGCGTCCAAAACGTCAGCCCCTCGTACTGCCCGCGCCGCCCCAGCCGCACCGCGTGGTGATGCTTGGCGCGAGCTTCAGCGGCGATTGCCTCGGCCACACGAAAAATGAGCTCCGGATTGAACGTTGCACCAAAGGCAATTGCCTGCGGGAAGACCGTCGCCCTTCCGGCCCGCGCAACCCCGTGCAGGCATTCGTTCCACCAGTTGTACTCCGGTACTCCCAGCCGTTCGATAGCGGGGCCGGCAAAACGCAGCTGCGTCGTTTTCTCCTCGAGCGTCATGCTCGACAGAAGCTCCTCGATCCGCTGCTCCAGCGGCAGGTTGGGGTCGGTGTAACTCATTCTCTCTCCTTCCCGGCGTAAGCAAATACTCCTGGATCGATGGTAGTATCGAGGCCAAAATCGCGCACGTGGACGGAACCAGGGAAAACGGTCTCGAAATCCCGAACAAGCCTTCGAGGAAGATTCTGATCAAATAGCAGTTTCACGAATGACTACTAGCAAGGCGACGTTCGCGGATGGCCGCGTACTGCAGTACGGCGCGAATATCTTCCGGTTTTAGTTCCGGGAAGTCGCGGAGTACTTCCTGCTCGCTCATACCGCTAGCCAGGTACTCAAGCACATCACTTGCTGTGATGCGGGTGCCACGGATACAGGGCTTGCCGGATCGTATTCCCGGTTCAATTGTTATTCGATCCGTGAGGTCGTGCATATCTACAGTATAGTCCTGCTCGCCAGTTGCAGCTACCAGCCGACGGAAGCCTTGAGGCAGCAAAGCAGACGTGCCAATAGAGAGACAAGTAGGTGCACCGCCTAGACGTTCTTAGGCCAGGAGACACTTCTTTGAGTACAAGCACGAATACATTCTCAATCGCGTTGTAGAATGCATGAATCGACAATGCGGCAGCCTGCATTGCGACCGGGTCCGGATCGCGGCTTTTCAACTTGTCGAACAGCGGCTTGACTCCGGACAGCTCTTCTTCGAGTAGCCCCAGACTACCGAACCGAAGACATAAACCTCCCGTGCTCCATGCTCCTGCAATACCTCAATCGCTCGCTTCAGATCAGCGCGGAATTCCGATGGAACGGACCCTCGGCCGCCATAAGCCGGCGCGCTTCTTCGAGCGCCCGCTCATAGAGCGGCGGAAGCACGAGGCGATGCCGCTTTGCCTCTTGCAGATCCTCCTGATCGATGAGGACCGGGGGCTCGCCCGGGCGACGAACGACGTCCACCTCGAGGTCCACGTAGCGAATCCGGTGGGGATAGAGCTCCACCGGAGTGTTCACGTTGGCGTACGATCCGATCGCCGTGCCGTCGGAGCGGTAGTAGTGGTGAACGAAGCTCCAGCTCCCTTCGCGGATTTCGGTCCGGGAGTAATCGAGGGGGAGGCGATGACAAAGTCTCGCTCCAACAGGAGCTGCGTGAGGGCGGTTGCGTAGACGCCACGAACGCGGACGGCAATGCTCATCGGCGGAGAAGCGCCCCGCTTCCTCGAATTACCAGTGTCAGATCTTCAACGGCCACGTCGGCCCCGAGCAGTTTCTCGACGAGCCAGAGCCGCGTTTCCACGTGGCCGGTGATCCGGGGCACAGCGATTCTGCTGACCCCGTCGGCCAGAGCGGCGTACGGTATGAGCTGGTCCGCCACATGACGATCGACGGCAGCCCCGCTTTCGATCTCTTCCAAAACGGTTTGCGCGCTCTTTCTGCCTATCTCCTCGGAGCTTCGCCCTCGAGCGCCTGCCATGTCCGCGCCGATAAGGCAACCAGTGTCCGTCTCGGCCCAGAGCAGAAGCGCCGCCCCCGGCTGAGGGGCGGGCTCCTCGTAGACGGGCGCTTCCGCTTCATCGGAGCAGATCTCGATATCCGCTTCGCACCCGGCGCCCTCCAGGACCTTCCGAGCCGCATTGGCCATCCGGTCGGCAACCTGCCGGTTCTTGAGCCGGGAGGCGAGGGAGATGCCCCGGATTCGTGTGATTTTGCCTCGATCCTCCAAAGAGAGTGGTGCAAGAGCCGCAGGAGCCGGCGGAGGAGTCACGGCCAGCTCCATCCGGCCACCGCCGGTAGGGACGTACCCGGGGCGGAGCAGCTCCAGACGCACCTCCGCACCCGTACGGCGGAGGAGGGGAAGAAAGACCTTCTCCAGATGAAGCGCCGTAGGCGCGTAGTCTTGAAAAAGCCCGCCCGAGATGACGTGCGAGGACGGCTCGCCCGCAGCGAGCGCAACCGGCAGCACCGTGAAAGCAAGCATCGTTGCCGAGCCCGCGGTGCCAATATCCCAGTACCAATCGCCTCCCCGGAGCCGTTCACCGGGCCGGATGGCAATCTCACGGGAGCCTACCTCCGCACCCTCGACGGTTCCCCCGGAGAGCGCTGCTACCGCTTCCACCGCCCGGCGGTGCTGCGGTCGAAGCCCCGGCTTATCCCGCTTTGCGCGGATATTGCGAACCCGAACCGGCTGCCCCGCGAGCGTTGCAAATGCGGCCGCGTCGCGCACGATGGTCCCGGAGCCCGATTTCGCCGCGCCATCTATCTCTCTCATCGTCTGGGACATGGAAGGAACTGGCACCTCGTACAAACAGGCTACACGCAGATTCCGATACCTTCAAACCATTAGCTTGGACCACACCACCTGAAAGTGCAGGGTAGGACGTTCGTTCTGACACCTGCCCGGAGCATTTCCGCGGTTCCGGAGGCGAGACGGGCGGCTGCCTGGGTGGAGTGCTGGAGGGAGTGCACCGGACTGGCGCGGACTACCACGGACGGCGCGCTGCGTCTCGAACGCGACACGACCCTGAACGTTGCAGAAGGCTAATCCCCATCTTCTGCTCTACGACTATCTGGGCTTAAACGCTACGGTATTTCGCGCCGTTTGTACGCCGGGTGCACCGGTTGGTCAAAGGTGGTGAATCCGAGTTTCGCGACCTACTCAACGACGCCCGGGCGCTCTTTGCCCAACCGAACGAGGCAGACTTCCAGAGCTCCGGATAGCAATTCAACCCTCATCGGCTGTGACGCCGGCATATCAAAGAGACCAGCGGCCGTTTCTTGCGCTGCTGCGTATCGTGTGCACCGCCTTTGATCTGGCCATCTACATCATGAACGGTCACAAGCGAGGATGCAAGCAGTTTTCGGGGGCCAGTGAAGTGGACCTGCGGGATGGTCCATCAAACGTTGTTCTCCGCTCCCAAGGACAGCGCCTTCGCCTGAAAGCGGCGCGGATTGCGGATGTACGGTGAATGCTGACACCCCCCAAACCTCACTTCTCTCTCCGCTCATCATTGCTCCGCGCGTAGTGTGCCTGGTGGAGAGGTGCTCGCATCTTCGGTGTCAGCACCCGCCGTGCCAACCGTCCCGTGCGATCTGGTCAAACTCATTTGGGGAATATCTGCAACATTTCTGGTTAAATAGAACGAGTAGTGATACAATACACCTCACAGGTATTGATAAACGCATGGAGAGTGCGAGCACGTCGGGTGCATGTGATGGTTTGCAAGGCGATTATTTCCCCGCTTGTGATTGCAGGGTTTGACGGTCCTACGGCTGCTGATACGGACGACGACAATGACAACGCCCAACCCGCCGAGCAAGCGGGGATTGAGAAGAAGTGGGCCTTTGAGGAACCGACTGCTCCGCTATGGTCGTCCTGACCCGACGATACCGGCCGAAAAAGACTGACTACGCGTTAATCCCGGATGCGGGAATATAGCATCGAAATAAGGAGGAATTATGATGGTTTATTTGAAGTCCAGTGGTGCTCCAGTGGTCCTGGTCGCTGCCTTAATACTCGCGGTGACCGCGACTGCGGTAGCTCAGGACGGCAATCCGGACCGGACGCTTCGGGAGGCGGCGTCAGCGGAGATGGGGTTCAGGACGATCGATGAGGGTGACGCAGCACAAGTGGAGTTGGGCTTCGTCGATCAGGTGGCCGGAGAAACCGCGCCGTTCGGCGTCATTTTCCACGTCGCTGCTGAGTCGGATGGCGACGTTTTCGAATTTGATGGCCCGGTGACCGTACCCGGCGAGGAAGCCGATGAAGAAGGGGTTCCGCAGCTACCTGCAATCATAGCGCTCGGAACCGAACCTGACCACGACGCTGAGTCGGATGGGCCGCAAACGCGGCCTGATGACTTTCTCGTGACTTACCGCGCTGTAGGTGGCGAGGTTGCGCTCTCGATCGATGAGAGTGGCGCCGAGCCCCAGCTCGACATCAGCGGGCGCCTTGAAATGGAGGAAGTGCAGGGCATGCGAAATCCCGATTGCTTCGTCTATGGCGGCAACGCAATCGTCGTCGATTTCGCCTACGAAGGCGGTCCGATCGACGGCGAGCTGGTGCCGATGGAGTAGCGGCCAGGCCGCCGAGCTCGGCGTGG
>PWGF01000090.1 GCA_003554375.1 Spirochaetaceae bacterium | reverse complement strand
GGAAATCGAGGTAGTCCAGGAGGTGCAAACGTGGGGAGAAGCCTACTCTCGGACTACTTCGGCTATCGCAGCCGGACAACAGCCTGATTTGCTCTTCGCAACACCGGACTTTGCGGCCAATATCAAACAAACCGGTGGGATCTATCCCGTTGATGAGATTATCGACGTCCTGGCCGCGGATTACAACATCTATGACCAGGCGTTAGATCCATACTACTACGAGGATCATCACTGGGCCGTGCCGCTGTTCGGTATGAACCACTTGCTGTACTACCGGAAGAGCGTCTTCGAGGAAGCCGGTCTGGATCCTGAATCACCTCCCGAGACTTGGGAAGAGCTTCGTGAGTATATCGACATCCTCAAGGAAGAAGGCGTAGTCGACCACGGCATCGGAGTTCCGGTAAGTCGTACACTGGCCGGTGATCAGTTCATTCACAGCCTACTCGTCACGAATAAGGCCGTGGACATTCTAGGACCGGACCAGCAAGAGGTGATCTTCAACAACGAGCGGACAGTCGAAACGTACGAGTTCTGGCACGAGTTGTATCAGACCTCCCCTCCCGGTTCGCTTGCTTGGCAATGGGTCGAACCGCAGACCGCGCTGGTGAACAAAGAGACGGCTTTCGGCATCATCATGGGCGGCTTCCTGGGACACTGGGAAGAGGAGGCTGAGCAGCCGGCCGACGACTTGGGAGCAGGTTTTGTTCCACAACCGGCGGACGACGGTCAACCCGGAACATACTACGCATCGAACGGTGTTATGTTGCTGACCGACGACCCGGCGAAAGTCGAAGCTGCAACAAAGCTCTTTGAGTTCCTGTACCGTCCCGAAAACAAGGGCTGGTTCTTGAATGCGCAACCGGGACTCTTCCTGCCGGTTACCGAAGAAGCAGGGGAAGCCGACAGCTTCTGGGAAGCCGACAACCCGATAATGGAGCAGTACTCTCACATCGTTGAGTTGATGATCGAGCAGTCGCAGTATGGAGCGCTCTACGGCTTCACTGCCGACGAAATCAACCCGAGAATCGGGAGAATCGGCGGCGAGTATATCCTTGCCCAGGTCGGCCAGCGAATAGCCGACGAAGGGTACTCCGTGGAAGAAGCTGTTGAATGGGGCGCGCAACAGATGCAGGAAGCGCTGGAATAGCATTACACAGTATCCCGGACCGGAGCTGCGTGTCGGTCTGGAGGTTCTCCAAAGAGGGTCGGGGAGCGACCACCCCGGCTCTCTTGTATGAACGCTTCAACTCCGGGTGGCCCGCAACGGCGATACAGCGCGGGCCATCCGGGTTGAGTGAGCATACGAACCTGAACTCTGGGGAATAACGAATGAGTGAAGTGAAGCCACGAAAGACATCTTGGCGACGATTCCTGCAACGCGATCCGGCCTTCGGCTACCTCCTCATCGCACCGATTGCGATTTGGATGTTGGCGACTTTGGTTTACCCGTTGTTCCGTGCCGTGCATCTCAGCTTCCTGGATGTCGAGTTCATCGGGGAAGAAGGGTCGTTCATCGGATTATCCAACTACATTGAAGTAATCCGGAGTCCTGAGTTCGGTGCTACCCTCCTGAGAACCGTCGTGTGGACTGGATTGAACGTGATTTTTCAGACAGCTATCGCATTTGCTAGCGCGCTCATACTGGATATGGAGTTCAAAGGAAGGAACTTCATGCGAGTTTGGGTCCTTCTCCCATGGATTGTTCCGGTTATCGTGCTTGCGGCCGTCTGGCGTTGGGTACTCGATCCGTCTCTTGGAGTGGCCAACTATCTGCTTGTGGCAAGCGGACTTGCGCAGTCCGGAATTCCGTTTCTCGGTTCGAGCGAGCTGGCCATGATATCGGCGATCCTCGTGAATTCGTGGCGTTGGTTCCCATTCTATGCCGTCATCATCCTGGCTGGGTTGCAGACCATTCCCGGGCACCTGTATGAATCGGCAAAAATAGATGGGGCGAACGTTCTGCAAGAGTTCCGCCACATTACTATCCCCACTATCGCACCAGTTCTGACTACGGTTATCCTGCTCAGCTCGCTTTGGGCGGCCAATGTCTTCGACATGCTTTACCTGCTGACGCAAGGGGGGCCGGGCTTCTCGACGGAGACGCTTCCCATAATGATCCATCGCATGGGATTCCAGCAGTACCGCCTGAGCCAAGGAGCAACGGTGGCCGTACTCATGTTCTTGGCACTTCTGGTGTACGGAATAGTGTACATGAAGACAATCGGAGCTAAACAGGAAGAAGACCGATGAGTAGAATGCGTCACGCACTACAGTCAGCTCGCAGGTACACGCTGGTCGGCGTATTAATACTCGCAATAGCCTCGCCGATCGTCTGGATAGCGCTGTCGTCGCTGAAGAGAAACGCGGAGCTCCTCCGCATGCCGCCGACCTTTTTGCCCGACGAGCTTTTCTTCGGACACTACTACGAGCTGCTGTTTCAGACGAACTTTCCCATTTACCTGCGAAACAGCTTCGTTGTAGCGGCTATCAGTACGGCGGTTGTAGTTTTTCTGACTACCTTAGCTGGGTATAGCGTCTTCCGGTGCCGGTATCGTGGGCGGGAGCTGTTCCTTTCGAGTCTCCTGATGATCTACATCTTCCCGCGAATTCTTCTGATACTGTCGCTCTTTCCCGTGTTCTCGGATCTCGGCCTTACCAATACGATGGCGAGTCTTGTTATCAGCTATGTGGCGGTTACTGCCCCTCTCAATGTGTTCATCATACGATCGTTCTTTGTGACGGTGCCCACGGAGCTGGAGGACTCGGCGTTCGTAGATGGAGCGACACGGTTACAGACGCTGTACCGGATATTCATACCCTTGACGGCTCCCGGAATCGGAGCGGTCGCGATTAACTCATTCTTGATGTCGTACTCGGAGTATCTCTTTGCGTCGCTGCTCATTATCAGTGACGCCAAGAAGACCATCCCGGTCGGAATGTCACAGTTCCTCCAGCAGTACTCCATCAACTGGGGAGCTCTGTCCGCCGGGAGCGTGTTGATCATCGTTCCACCAATTATCGGATTCGCTTTTGTCGGGCGGTACTTCGTCAAGGGGCTTACGGCCGGGGCCATCAAGTGACGTCCAGGGCGTAGCAACGGCACGAGCCCTCAGCAGAGCTGGACAACCTGTACACGCACCGCGCTGCGGAGGCGCGGCGGACCGTTCCGCTTGTCGATTATGCCGCATATCATTGGCCGGCTGAAGAGGGCGGTTCGTCGCGCGAGGAACCAAAGCGAGCATCTGGAGGAAGCAAATGGGTTTGGTGAGTGCTAACGAAATCGTTCGAGACGCGTATCGGCATGGCTACGGAGTAGCGGCGATCAACTGCCAAGGTGGTAACTATGACATAATGAGAGCGGTAATCGAGGCCGCCTCCGAGGAACGCGCCCCGGTTATCGTGGCTATCCATCCCGGGAACACCGGTTACTATGGCCTTTCATGGGCTCCACAGGCGGTTCGCCTCCTGGCGCAAGCGGTGGAAGTGCCGGTAGCGCTTCATCTGGACCACGGGCAGGATGTGGGCACGGTCCGCACGGCAATCGAGCTCGGCTATACCAGCGTCATGCTTGACTATTCTACCAAGTCTCTGGACGAAAATGTCGCGGGTACCAGCGAAGTGCTGGAGGTGGCCCGGCCGCAAGGGATAACTGTTGAAGCCGAGTTGGGAGAGCTGCGTCGAAACCCAGGGGACACCGAGACCACTCCAAGCGCAGCGGAGAATCTAGTTGATCCGGCGCACGTCGAGCAATTCCTCAGCCGTGCGCCGGTAGATATGCTCGCGGTCGGCATTGGGAACGCCCACGGCTTCTACAAAGGGGATCCCGATATCCGGCTCGACCTGCTGGAGCAGGTGAGCAGGGTAGCAGGCGAGACGCCGCTGGTTCTTCACGGTACTACCGGCATCCCGGAAGAGACAGTGCGCAAGTGTATAGAGTTGGGTATGGCGAAGATCAACTTCGGAACCATCATAAGAACAGCCTCACTCGAATACCTTCGCGGCGGCTTGGAAGGTGACTGCGACTACCGGGGTCATCTGTGGCGACTGCTGGAGCACGTCAAGGATAGGCTCAAGGAAGACGTGCGAAAACTGCTCCGGCTCACTGGGAGTTCCGGGCACGCGTCGTAATGGTGCTTGGCGAGGTCCTCTTCTTCGGTGTCGCCTTCACGGTCGGCGCGTTCCTTCAGGGGCTTACCGGCTTCGGATACGCCCTCTTGGTTGTTCCAATCCTATCTCTTGCTTACGGGACGACAACGGCCGTGGCGATAAGCGCGGTGACTGCAGTCTTCATGGTTGTCTACAACTTCCTTCTTCACCGCGAGCATGTCGAATACCGGCGGGTCCTCCCGCTCGGTATCACGAGTCTCTTCTTCATACCGGTCGGGGCCTACTTCCTCCACAATGTCCCGGAGAATACGGTCACGGGGATCCTCGGTCTCGTGGTCATTGTCCTTACCGTGGCAAACATGGCGCTGGGCAACGCCGCCGTCGCTCGGTCCCTGTGTCGCTACCGGGTCGGCTATCTCTTTTCCGTTATCTCCGGACTCCTCGCCGGAGCCTACGCGACCGCCGGCCCTGGTATGGTTTCTTACCTGTATGCAACCGATACCTCTCGGATGCGGGCAAAGGCGAATGCCCAGGCCTACTTCATCACGCTGACCGGTGCACTGCTACTCACCCACGTTTTGGCCGGGACGATCACGCCGAGCACGCTTCCCCGGTCACTGCCGTTTGCTCCGCTCGTGTTGGCAGGGACCAAGCTGGGAGCCGTCGTAAGCGGCAGGGTGCCCGTTCGAGGCTTCAAACTCCTCACGGATCTCCTGTTAATCGCGCTTGGAATCTACCTCTTGGTGAACAGCGCAGCCTGACGCGCTGGGAGGGGCAGCTGCCGCTTAGCGCCTGCTTCTTGCTTGTCGATACCTCCGTCTATGTGTTGCCTGCCGGGGGGCTTCCTGCTTTCATGTAGGTATCTATGATCGTCTTGAGCCCGCTCGGTTCGAATGCTACGGGTTGGGTGAATTTCGTGAGCGCAACAAGTCCCCCGTCGATAGTGGGAATTGCGCTGACCATGGCTGCATTCTCCTGTTTCAACCCACCGCCATAGACAACCGGGGGCGTGAAGCCGTGCAGCTCTTGCGCTGCTTCCTTGATGTAGCGCGAGACGAAGCTGATGTACTCTTGGCCCGGTGGCGTCTTCCCTGGCCCAATAGCCCAAATCGGCTCATACCCCACAACGAGCCGGCGCGAGCTCAGATAATTCGCCACCCCTTCGAGCCCTACCTCAACCTGGGAGCGAAGCGCCTCCCGG
>PWGF01000020.1 GCA_003554375.1 Spirochaetaceae bacterium | reverse complement strand
TGGCTCATCAGCTCGCGCTGATGGCTCAGCGACTCCTCCACGCGCACGATCCGCTCCAAGAGCGCAGGATCGGTGATCGTCATCGGACGGCGCTCCGGCGCTATCTCCGCCAACCACTCGGGAAGGTGAGACTTCACGTACGAACCGATCGCTTCCAGTTGTTGGTCACTCAACGCCATACCTCCTTACACTATACCACCGCCCGCCCGCCGCGTCATGGAGCACGCGCGCCACGCAGGGTCCGGCTGAGACGCCAGTTCATCCGGGACGCCCGCGGCGCCCCCTCACCTAGCGCCCCCTCACCTATAACTACGGGCCCGGATTCACAAATCCTTGCTTTTCGGCAAGGGCCGGCGCCGCCCGCTCCAGCACCCAATCCCACACCAACTTGCACCGCAGGCACTCAGGCTCCCAGCAACGGTGTCGCAAATCCCAGACGTGCCGCACAATGGTTCATGCGCTCGTTAAGCGACCACACAGCGAACGCGTATGCCGGATCGTATCCGGCCGGGTACACGCCGTATTCATCCCAATCTATCAACACGTTGCCGTTCGACACGTTGCCCCTTTTGAAATCTCCGTGTGCCAGAACCGCCGGTACACTCGACCCCGCGATCGATATCGCCAATTTTCCTTCGCCTTCCCTGCGCCGGAACTCACGAACGGTATTCGTGACCATGTTGAAGGTTAATCGGTCGCCAAATCGTGGAGCTCAATGAGCCGATAGCTCGTGCTGCGCCCGCCGCCGCGGTTTTTCACGATGATCTCCCGATCAAGCAATTCGCGGATGTCGCGCAGGGCCGTATCGCTCGAGCACCCTGCGAGCTTCGCATACTTTGAGGTATTCAGGTGACCTTCAAAGTCGCCGAGCATTCGGCCCAGTACCGCACGTTGCCGTGCATTCAAACGGTATGAATCAGCCATTTGCCAGAAACGCGCCCTGTAGAGTACCCTTGCAAGGGTATCTTCGGCGCCTTCGAGCGAACGGCCGAGACACGCGATGAACCAATCAATCCAGCCCGTGATATCGAGACTGCCGCGCTGATGCCGTTCAAGCTGCTCGTAATATGAGCTTCGCTCCGACTCAATCTGAGTCGACATGCTGTAGTAGCGATCGGGACTGTCCTCCGCCCGAGCAAGTGCCATGTCGGCTATTGCGCGCGCGATGCGGCCATTTCCGTCGTCGAACGGATGGATCGTCACAAACCGGAAGTGCGCTACGGCGGCCGTGACAACCGGATCAACACCACAGTCGGTGTCGAACCATTCGAAAAAGCGTTCCATCTCGCCGGGAAGACGTCCCGCCGCCGGAGCTTGAAAGTGCACTTTCTCGCGCCCCATCGGACCGGAAATGACCTGCATTGGCCCTGACTCGTCGGCTCTCCAGGCTCCGACCGTAATCCGGCGAATCCCGCTGCGACCGGTCGGGAATAGTGCCGCGTGCCACGAAAAGAGCCGTTCCGCGTCCAACCGGCGATTATACTCGCGCGTGGCGTCGAGCAGGATTTCGACGATACCCTCAACATCGCGACCGGCGCGAACAAGCCCGCCGGTCTCCAGACCGAGACGACGGGCGACGGACGATCTGACCTCGTCAGAGTCGAGCAGTTCGCCTTCGATGGCCGATGAGCTAACCACCTCCGTGGTCAGCGTCTCCACCCTCGCCTCGCTTCGCAACTCGAACCCGAGCGACTTCATGCGGCCCAACAGACGCCCCTGCCGATGGCGAACCGCACCAAGCGAGGCGGATAGCGCCGCATCATCCCACGTGAGGTTCGGCCAACCGGGCCGCTCGTGAATCCACTCCATATTCACCGCATATCCTGCGGGGAATATACCCGCTAATCACCGCACGAGGCAACTTCATGGTTCGGCTTCCGGCTCGAAGGAGTGGTCATCTTGCCCTTCCGTGGGAAGCCGAACGACTATTCTACTCGCAGCTACGCCGACCGGGTATCGTGGGCGGGAACCACCGAAAACTCTACGTTCGTGATATCCGGAGTTCTATTGGATGCATGCAGGATCTCTATCGAGACGAGGTTTCCCTCACAATCATAACCGAGGATTATCCCTGGCCGGGATTCATCGCTTTCCTTCTCGGCCACATTAGCCTCCACCCCTCCCTACCGGCGTATGTCGGCTCGCCCGGTGGAGCCAGATCGCTCGCCACGGCGATTGACGCCTTCGCTACGGAAAGCGAGAAATCGGAGGTCCCGAAGCATCTCGCTCCGCCACCGGCGTAATCGGACCTACATCAAAGTCACCGAGCGAAAGGGAGAGGCATAGCCCACTTGCGGTGAACCGATCCTCCGGACGCCCGTTTCATCATCCGACCACACCGTTTCGCCACCAAGGCAAAGACAGAGATCTCCACACGCAACTTCGCTGAGATCGTCCGGATTTCTCGTATAGAGCGGTAATCCGTTCGACCTATACTCGAAGGGCAAGCAATGTTTCCCCGGTACTCGGCGTTACGTTCTCCTTAACGTCCTGCACTGCGATCGCGCATTGCTTTTCGCCGGCAAACTTCACGCCATTCTTGCTCGAAGGTATACCAAGAGCCGCGATCTCTACGCGCCCCTGCGTATCGTTGGCGCGAGAGGAGCCCGTCCCCATACGCAAGCCCCTCACACGAACTGAACCACCGTCGTAATTACCGTAACAAGCGCAAAGAACGCCACGATCATCCGGTTCGTCGTACGGAACCGAGCGTCCATATCCGTTCTCATCTCCTGGAAGCGCTTGTTCATGTCTTCCCGCATGTCCTCAAAGCGCTTGTCCACCGCCTCAAACCGCTTGTCGACCGCCTCGAACCGCGCATTCATGTCTTCCCGCATGTCTTCAAAGCGCTTGTCCACCTGTTCGAAACGCTTGTCGAGTTGTTCGAAGCGCTTCTCCATCGCCGCGAATCCCTGGCTCATCAGCTCGCGCTGATGGCTCAGCGACTCCTCCACGCGCACGATCCGCTCCAAGAGCGCAGGATCGGTGATCGTCATCGGACGGCGCTCCGGCGCCAGCTCCGCCAACCACTCGGGAAGGTGAGACTTCACATACGAACCGATCGCCTCCAGTTGCTGGTCACTCAACTGCATACCTCCTTACACTATACCACCGCCTGCCCGCCGCGTCATGGAGCGCGCGCGCCACGCAGGCTCCGGCTGAGACGCTGCTTCATCCGGGACGCCCGCGAATGCCTCCTCATCTGTCGCCCCCTCACCCATAACTACGAGCCCGGATTCACAAATCCTTGTTTTTTCGGCAAGGGAGCGGCCCTACCCGGCCTAGCCCGGCGCGCGCGGCGGACGAAAGCTCGCCCGGAGAAGGTTACGAAGGAAGCTGACTTTGTCCGACTCGCCCCCTTCGATGAGCTTCCGGGATACCAGGTTGATGCCGTACCGTACCCCAGGCACGCTCGCGTATCGACTCGCAGCTATGCCGGCCGGGTATCGTGCGCGGGAATCACCGAAAACGCTACGTTCGTGATATCGGCAGTTCCATCGGATGCATGCAGGACCGCTATCGAGACGAGGTTTCCCTCACAATCATAGTAGCAGGTGATTTTCATGCAATACGAGTGAGCGGATCCCTGTCGGGAACGCTCTCCCGGTAGATCGTGTCCGGACAAAGATCGATACACGAATATGGATCTCGCGTACCCGAGAGATCCCATGCCAACGTGCCGTTCATGACGGTACACGTGTGCTTGAACGTCGCGAGATCGTGAAGGCGCTCGAAAACGCCGCCCTCGGCCTGAACCCATCGACAGTCGTAGCGCCGTATCTCTCCATTGTCGAAGTAGAGGTAAACCTGATACTCATCGGTCGGCACGACCTGAAACAGCTTCGGACGCATCATGAACATCTCCTCCTTTACTCCAGCGGACGAACAGCGCGGAACTCCTTCGTCTCCCACATCTGTAAGAGCTCTTCACGGTGAATCTCGGTCCACGCAAGCACAAGACGAGCTTGCTTCGAAGGTAACATACCGCGGATGATTATCCCCTCGCGAATGTCGACTTGCGCCTCCCACTCGTTATACCGTGCGTGGAAATGAGGGGGATCGTGTTCGGCATAGTACATAGCAATCACGATACCGAAAAATCGACTGATTTCAGGCATATCGAACACTCCCCAAGGTCGTCCACACCATTATAGCATGAATCTCGGGTCTATTAAGATAATCGACCGGATCGCCCGCAGCTCGCAATCGGTCATGATGCTCACGTCATGAGCAATTCCTTCGTCACTTTGGGCAGCTAGACCGGCGACGCGCACCGTGATGCTTCACACACCACGGTACCCGAGCCCGTTCTTCCCGCCGGTACATGGTGGTATATGCCAAGTCAGGCACAACTGCCGTTCGGGAAGTTTCGGGCGTGTCCGCCCCTCGCGCTGCGCTCGGGCCGGACCGCGCTCTTCGCGGGTTCCGTCCGGCGACCTGCGGCCGCCGGACCGGCTTCGCCGGCGGGGCCGGCTGGCGTCGCTTCGTCGCCGAGAGACGAAGGAGTACCCGCGCGGATCGAATCGGAACGCGCCGCGGAGCTTCACCGACCACTTCGGCGAGCGCTACACCAACCTAGCGGGTCATCTGGCGGAGGCGGTCCCACGCTTCACCCCCGGGTTCGTGGACGTCCGGCCGCTCCTCGGCGCCGGATACGACGGCAAAGCGCCGCGCGAGCTTTCCGCGGCGATTCGCCTCGTGTTCTTCGTGCTCAAGCACGGCAGGAGCGGGATAGCGAACGTCAAGGCCCGGCTCCTGGAGCTTATGGGGAAGGTTTCGGACGCGGAGCTGCAAGAGGACGTAGCGTGGTACGTATTCCTCACCGGTGAGGTCGAACTGCGCCATACTATGATAGAATATGCTAGGGAGCGCGAAATGCGCACGGTGAAGGAGGCAATCGTGACTGCAGCGGAGAAGTTGATTGAGGAAGGCAGAGAGGAAGGTATTGAGAAGGGGATTGAGAAAGGCAGAGAGCAAGGCAAGGAACTCGGCGAGCAGAGCGGACGGCTTAAGGAAAAGCGGGAGATGCTCACTCGTCTGATGGACCGCCGCTTCGGCCTCACCGCGGAGGAACGGCAGCTTATCGCCGCTCAGACCGACATGGAGCGGCTGGACGCAGCGATTGACGCCTTCGCTACCGCGGACCGGAAATCGGAGGTTCTGAAGCATCTCGCTCCGCCGGCGGCGTAACCGGACGTACATCAAAGTGACGGCGCCAAAGCGAAAGTCATAGCCCACTTGCGGTGAACCGATCCTCCGGACCAACCGTGGATGCTCCGCGCTCGAGAAACCGGATCAGGTCGTACCAGTCGCGCGCCGCATCGGTGTCGA
>PWGF01000314.1 GCA_003554375.1 Spirochaetaceae bacterium | reverse complement strand
GCCGCTTCCCGCACCGACAGTGCATCCGGCGGCAACGCACCGGAGAGCGACCAGCCCCATACCCACGAACCAAGCCTTGCAGACGTCGAGGTCCACACCCGGTACGGCATCGTAAACCGCGTGGCGGGCTGGGTACAGCGGGTGCTGCAGTGGTTGGACGCCTTCTACGAACGGGCAGTGTCGTGGGCTTTAGACCACCTTGCCGCCGTGTTCTCCACGGCAATCGTGCTTCTGGTGCTCAGCGTCGGGAGCGTGGCCCTCTTGGGAATGGAGTTCATACCGGAAGCCGACGAGGCGTTCTTCCGAATCGATGTGGAGACCCGCCCCGGCGCCGGCTACCACGTTACCGACGAGAAGGCCGCACAGATCGAGGAGATCGTGCTGGACGTGGCCGGCGAGGAGCTGATCGACAACCTCGCCACGCGCGTCGGAGACGGCGGGAGCAACCGGGCTACCGTTTTCGTGGGGCTTATCGACGCTCAGGAGCGCCGCCGCGACATCTGGAGCATCATGAACGAAGCCGATCGGCGAATCGCCGGGGAAGTGTACGACGTCGATCACCGTATTCGCGCCGAAGGTATGGCCACCCTGGCAGCGCAGGCCGGTGGAACGGAAGCTCCGGTAGCCGTTCGCCTCACCGGGGACGATCTTTCCCTGCTGAGCGATTACGCCAACGAGCTGGTGGACGTGGTCTCCGATGTAGACGGTACGCGAAACGTCCACTCCTCCTATAGCGAAGCCTTGCCTGAGCTGCAGTTCCGTGTACGGCGGCAGGAAGCTCTCACGCTCGGCCTTCCCCCAGCACGAATAGCCATGCAACTCCGTACCGCCTTCGACGGGACCGATGTCGGGCGGTTCAGTCGAGACGAAGACGACTACGACATCGTTACCATCCTCAGGGAGGAGGACCGCCTGGATCGATCGCGGTTCGAGAACCTCTTCTTCGTCAACGAAGCGGGATCGCAAATACCGATTAAGTCGGTGGTGGACTTCGAGGAAGGACTCGGGCCTCTCGAGATCGAACGGTATAATCGCCAACGGATGGTCGAGGTCCGTGCGGCCCTTACCGGGGACCGGGCATTGAGCAATGTGGTAGAGGACATCGAAGCGCGGATGGAGCGTGAAGCGCAGCCGCCGGTGGGCGTCGACGTCGAGTTCACCGGTGCGGCGGAGGAGATGACCGAAGGCTTCGAGACGCTCTTCTACGCGCTCCTTCTGGCGATTGGACTTGTGTACATGGTGATGGCCGGGCAGTTCGAAAACATGCTCAACCCGTTGATCGTCATGTTCTCCGTGCCCTTTGCCACGATTGGCCTAACCGCCGCCCTCTTGGTTACCGGGACTACGTTCAACATCCTGGCTTTCGTGGGCGGAATTCTCCTCACAGGGCTCGTCGTCAACAACGCGATCGTTCTCATCGACTATGTTGTCCTCTTGCGGAAACGTGGCTTCTACCTGCGTGACTCCCTGATCGAAGGCGGAAAGACGCGACTCAAGCCGATCCTCATGACTACGCTTACCACCCTCCTGGCCATGGTCCCCATGGCCATCGGGATCGGACCGGGAGGCGCTCTCATGGCGCCGTTGGGACGCGCCGTGGTCGGCGGGCTCATAACCTCGACCGGTATCACGTTGATCCTCATCCCGACGCTCTACTACTTCATCGAGGCGAAAGTCCGCACCAAGCCGGCCGCGGGTACCGCCGAATTCGCCGATTATCAAGCAGCGCTCGAAGGCGCCGCCGCTGAAGGCGCCGCGACACCGCGGCCGGCCGGCGCATCTGGGGGGCCTACCGACCTCGAGATCGAATGGGAGCTCCCGGCGCGAGTGCCGGGCACCGCCCACGGGGGAAACGGGGGAGACGGCGATGGCGACGGCCGGCATAGAGAGAGACATCATTCGGAAGGGCGTCATGCGAGGGATCGCGGCGCGGAAGTCCAATCCGATCACGACGAGAACGGAGCCGGGCACGGAGAAGCCGAGCCCGGTGGAAACGGGCACGAAGAAGAGCCACAACACGCGGGCCGCGACTCGCGCGGACCGGACGGACCCGGCCGACAGCCGGGGCATGGTGCCGATACATAACAACAGACCCGACGCCAGAGGCGAGGAGCTTGCTTATGAGAGAAAAAATGAACGCAAGGTATTGGGAGTCAAACCGACGCCCCAGATCGAAGGAGACTCGGCCGGGCGGAGTATCGGTCCCACTGTCAGCACGAAGGTGCCTCCGGTATGCCCTGGGAACCCTGATTCTCCTGGGGACGCTCGGGCTTCTCGCCGGCTGCGGCTACGTCTATCGGACCACCATCGAAGGATTCATCGAAGATCCCGACGGAGCCGGTATCAACGATGCCACGGTCCGGGTCTACGAAGAGGAGCCGGACGAGCCCGATCAAGACAGTCCGGGACCGATCGTTCGAACACAAACGGCCACCAGCGGAGGGAACCTCGGATACTACTCCACCACCGTTCTTTGGGAAGAGCGCTTCGGCGACTACGGCACCGAAGCGGACCGCAGAGACTTCTATCTCGGCGTCACGCACGACGACTTCGAAGGCAAGATCGCCAAAATCCCCGACATCGTCTCCGATCAGACCAACCGGGTTTCTTCCGTGGTCCTAACTGATCCGGACGCCCCGGAGGAGGGGGATTACGGCACGATCGTACGCACCCGTGTAGTCCGGGACGATGACCCAGACGAAGGCGTCCCTGGCGTCCGTATTACAATCAAAGCGGGCGAAGACGACGGCAACGGGCTCATGGAAGATGAATACCGCGAGCGCACCGGCGACGACGGATTCGTCAACATCGGAATCGAATGGAACGACGATGAGCCCGACCCGGACGAAGGCGAGGAGAGCGAGATCACCATCGAGGTAGAAGCGGACACGAGCGATACCGACTTCGAGTTCGCCGACGCAGAGAACGGGACCCAGATTCGCACGAGAGCTGACGTTGAGGTCACCTCCGACCAGGCCGTGAACCGTATCGGCGACTTCTATGTCGAGCGCGAAAACGGCGACTAACCGGGGCCCGGGAGACCGTAGGATATCATGACGGAGCTACCATGCACTCGGCCGCACACTGCACGCTCATTGCCCTTGTTTCGGAACCGAGTTGCCGAGCTCGCTACCCGAGCTCGGTGCCCGGCCGCGCGAGTCCGAGGCCTCCCCCCCGGCTCGCGCCTGGCACGGCAGGCATCCACTCTTCAGACGGTTCTTCCCGCGCTCCGGGGTCTTCCCGCCCTCTTGGCCGTGCTCGCCGGAGCTCTCGTCGCGATACCCGCAAGCGGCTCGGACGAGGCGCATCAACTGTCTGCCGACGCGCAAAACCAGTCCGAGCTCACCCTGGAAGAGGCACAGCACGAGGCGATCCGCCACAGCCATGAGCTGGCCCTGGCTCGATTCGATTTCGAGGAGGCCCAGACGGATGTCGACGCGGCGCGCGCCGCCCGGCGCCCCTCGATCGACTCACAGATCACTGCGTCCTACATGACCGACCCCGGAGAAGGTATCGCAATCGAACGGGGAGAGCTGGGCACGGTCCCGACGCCGGACGCCACCTTCCCCGAACCCTTTCCCGACACGGATATCGAGCTCATGCCGGATCCGGAGTCGACGTTCTACCAGCTCCAGGCCTCCCTCGAGCAGCCGCTCTTCACCTGGGGCAAGCTCCGGGACGGAGTCGCGGCAGCCGAGATCGGCCGGGAGATTGCGCGGATCGAGCTGCAGGATACTCGTAGCGAGCTCGAGGCCGACGTACGCAACGCCTACTTCGGCGTTGCCGTGGCGGACCAGTCGGTGGAGGTGCTCAGCGAACTCGAAGATATGTTCGAGACTATCGCGGCCGACCGCGAGCGCGCCTACGAGGAGGGAGCGCGCACCCGCCAGGAAGTGCTCGAAGCCGAGCAGCAAGTAGCCCAGACCAGAAGCGCGCGAGTCTCCGCGGAGCAGGCCCAGATGAGCGCGCGGCGCTCCCTGGCCTATCTGATCGGCCGCGAGCTCGGCGAGGACGAAGAGCTCACTACAGCTCCGCGCACGGACGTCCCGGAGCTCGACGCCGACGAGCTCGAGCAGCAAGCGCGCGAGCACTCGCCCGAACGCGAGGTGATCCGGAAACGGATCGAGCAAGCGCAAATCGCCGAGCGTATAGAAGAGCGCACCGACTCGCCGTGGCGCCCGGACCTCGCTCTGAGCGTCCAACTGGAAACCGGCGGACAGCGCTTCCCCGGGCTTCAGCGGAACTGGAGTGACACCTGGGACACGAACGTGACAATAACGCTCGCGGGCCGGCTCTCGCTCTACGACGGCGGCGCGCAGCGGGCCGCCCGGCGCAGCGCCGAGATCGACCGGGCTCGCGCGCGAACCGGCCTCGACCAGTTCGACGAATCGCTCCCCATTCAGGTTGCCGACGCAGCGCAACAGCTCCGCGTAGCGGAAGCCCAGCTCGGTGAGAGCCGCGCAGACCTTGAGCTGGCGCGGGAACGTGAGAAAAACGCCGAGGTCTCCTACGAAAACGACATGATCACCCGCGAAGAGCTCCTCATGGCGCGCACCGGCGCGCTCTCCGCCGAGCTCGAGCTTACCCGTGCGGAGCTCACGGTAGAGCAGGCGCTCGTCGAGCTGGAACAGCTTATTGGCCGCACCTTGGTCACGCGATAGACAGGTGCCGGACAACGGAATCGCCCGCGCCCCCGCGGGCAACCAGCGGGCAGTGCCGGCCGCCGGCGCCATACGGTGTCGACGGCCACCGACACGTAGGGGCGGCGGCGCCCCGCGGCGACGGCGAGCGCTACCCGCGACATTCGGCGCCGGCGGCGGGCGCTGACGTGCGTGCGCGCTGACGCCGGCCGCCGGCGCCGCTCCTCCGGAGTCCGCCGCGGCTATTCGCCTTCCTCCGAGTTCTCGGATCCGCTGCGACGGCTCGACGAGCCCTTCGCTTTTCCGCTCGAATCGCCACGGGACTCACCGCGGCGGGCGCTTTCTTCCGCCCGCTCGGTTTCGGTAGCTCCCGATCCGGCGGTCCCCGAGCCCGACGCTCCCGAGCGGGTAACGTCCGAGCCGGAAGCTCCCGCCCCTGATCTTCCCGAACCGGCAGCTCGCGAACCGGCACCGCCCGCGTCGGCCGTCACGCCCGGATAACGCTGCCGGTCAGCCTCCACCGCCTCGAGCAGCCAGTCCACCCGGTAGTTGCATGAGGCTTCCGCTCGCCGCAGGACTGATACCGTCTCATAGAGTGAACGCAGCTCGTTTGCGGCGAACCCGACCGGGTCCGGCTCGGGCAGGCGTTGGTCAAGCCGCTCCTCACCCGTAACACGCTCTGCCGCGGCGGC
>PWGF01000070.1 GCA_003554375.1 Spirochaetaceae bacterium | reverse complement strand
GACGAGCGCCGTCGTAACTCCACCGACCGCCGCCGTCCGCCGATACGAGAGGTGACGTTCGGCAAGAAAGGGCGTAAGCCCAAGCAGGCCGGTCACGACTACGTTTTGCCAAAGCACCCCGGCTATCACCAGATACAGTAGCTCACTCATCTCAATCAACCTCCGTGTGCCTCGAGGAGCCCCGGATACACGCGCTTGAGAAGCGCTCGCGCCCCCGCCACGGCGAGCCCAGCCAGAAGCAGGGCGCCGGCGGGAGCCATGAAGAGCCCAAGCTCGACAGCGGCCACCGGAGCTCCGAAGACCGCACCGGTACCGAGGAGCTCGCGGACCAGACCGATCAAGACGAGAACGGTCGCAAAGGCCACCCCTTGCGCAAGCAGGCGGCCATACCACCTCAGAGGCTCAGTAGCACCCACGAGCGTAGCCTGTCCCAAAACAAGCACGTTCACCGTTATCAGCGGCACGAATACGCCGAGCTCCCCACGAAGCTCGGCAGCTTCCGCCCCAAGCCACAACTCGGCAAGCGTAACCCCCGTTACGGCGGCAATAACGACCAAGAGCAGCGCCGCAAAAGGTGTGAGCGCCCGCCGAAGTACCAGCACAAGCGCCCCACAAATCGCTCCAAGTGCCAGGGTTATGGCGGCAACCACGAGCGCCCCGAGCCCACTCGTCGTGGCGCCGAGAGCAGGCGCCAACGCGAGCAACACGGGAGTCCATCGAGCTCTCCGGAAGATGACCGAGTGGAACAGCTGCATTAGCGAGCCTCCTCGATCGCCGTCACTCCGGCGCGAACCGCTTCGGCGAAGCCGCGGGCAGAGCCGGTAGCACCGCTCACGCCGTCGATATCACGCTCGAGCTCGATGGGATCGTCCGCCCTCTTCCCCGTGAACTGTTCGCGGTATTCCGGCGCCAGAATGTCGTCGATAAAACCATCGGTCTCCTGATGCTCTAAGAGACGTGCGCCCATAACGGCCCCGCGACTGCCTACGCCGACCAGTAGGCGCATGGGGCCGCCGTAGCCTTTTCCTTCAGATACTACCGCGTAACCGGTCGGTTCGTCGTCTTGATCGACTGCCACGAAGCCGCCCTCGAGAGCTTCCCACGCATCGAAGCGCGCAGCGTCAGGAAATACGTCCGTGAGAGCCTCGCGGACCGAGTCATCCAGTGAGTGCTCGCCTCCGGGAACACCTACAGCGTCCCGAAAAGCCAGCATCGAGGGGATCGAAAGCGCCAGTGCAATAACAATCACAATGAGTGAAGTCAGGTTTCTTGTTCGCGTCATAGTTATGCCTCCCCAAGGGTTTTTGGCCTGAAGAATCGATCGAGCAACGGCACCAACGCATTCATCAGGAGAATCGCGTACATCACCCCTTCAGGGAGGGCCGCGAACTCCCGGATAACCATCGTCGCAACGCCGCATCCCAGCCCAAATATTACCTGGCCGGTTGGCGTTACCGGCGAAGTTGTCATATCGGTTGCCATGAAGAGCGCACCGATCATGAGCCCTCCCGAGAACAGGTGAAACGGCACGCTTTGGCCAAAGAGCACAGCGAGCACCGCAACCGAGCCGATATAAGCAACCGGAATCCGGTACCCGATCCTTCCGCGCAAAAGGAGATACAGGCCGCCAAGCAACAGCAGGAGCGCCGAAGTCTCGCCGAGCGAGCCGGGAACCCGGCCGAGAAAGAGCTGGAGATAGGTGGCTTCGCCCCCGGCGAGCGGAGTCGCCCCCGTACTCGCATCCAGCGGCCCGGGCCACGTCGTGAGTGCCCGTGGCCACAGCGCCATGAGCACAGCCCGGCCGACGAGAGCCGGGTTAAACAGGTTGCGCCCGATCCCGCCGAAGGCGTGTTTGCCCAGAAGCATAGCGATCGCGGCACCAGCTGCCGCCATAGCCGGAGGGATCCCAGGTGGGAGAATCAGAGCGAACAACAGCCCCGCCACGAGCGCGCTTCCATCGCCAAGGAGCGCCTTCGGGCTCAGCCTGCCGTGGACGCACAGTGCTTCGACTACAGCTGCGCTTGCCATCGACACGACCACGACCCCAAGCGCGTGAGAACCGAAAAGCAGGATCCCGGCTATCGTTGCCGGAAGCAGGGCGATGAGGACATCCCTCATGACCTTGAGGGTCGTATCTCCATCGCCCGGCATGTGCGGTGGAAGCGTGTAGATCAATTCCGGATTCCGTGCCATGGCTCCTCTCTCATTAGATAGTCACATATCGATAACAAATTATCTGTATGTTTGGCAAGCGGTGGAGCCGAAATTTATAGAAGAAATTCGCTTGGGCGACAGGAAAGCACTATGAAATGGATTGAGGAGATTCCCCGGCCCCACATTCGGTACTTTCCCGAACATGCCACACGGCCCCGCCGCGTCGAAGTGCGAGTCTCACGCTTTGGCGGCCACGGGCGACACGTCTATGTCGAGATCACTGAGGAACACAACCCGGTCTGGGACCGTGAGTCGGCCGCGTGGATCCTACCCAAGGGCGATGTGGAAGGCGCGGGCATCCACCGGGTCATGGGGTTTCGTACTCAAGACCGTGCCAGGCGGTGGATCGGCACTGTCTTCAAGCAGGAGTTCGATCCGTCCACGCACGAGCTTTCGGTGCGCGATACCGTGCTCAGGCGCCGGCTGTACTCAGGCGAAGAGTAGCCTGCGGGGTTGCCACGAGGTTGCCAAGAGGGTGCCAAAGTGTACACCGGAAGACACACACAGAGTGCGTATTCGAGGGCGGCATCGACCACACATCGATCTGTCTCGAGAAAACCGGATGCCGCGAAACCACCCACCGCACACCCATTTCTGAGGCAGACAAACCTTTCCTGCAGCGGGTGCACGACAATTTCGTTTGATTCCATCTGTTTAAGCACTCCGCCGTTGGTCCATAAACGCGTCATAGCGACCGCTGAGCCTGATCTGTTTGACACTCCTCACTGGACAGTATAGTGTGCTGACAAACGGGGAACCGCCTCAGGTGGTAAACGGGGCACCGCCGGAGCTGGTCTGCTTATGTAAGGTTGGAGGTCTATTCCCCTGAGTACGCGCCTCTTCGCTGCTCTCAGTCTGGTCGTTCTCCTTTGCTTCGTCGCCTTGACGTTCTTCAATACGATTCAGGAGCGGCGCCGGCTTCGGTGGTTCATCGCCAATCACGAACTACCCGCAATCGGTCTTGCGGTCTCCGCAAATCTTGATCGAGCCGCCGCCAAGTATCAACGGGTCGGCGAAGAGCTATTGCGCGACGGTTTTCTGCGCGACTGGATACTGGACGGCGAGGAAGATGAAGAGGAGCTCCGTGCGTTCCTCGAGACCGTGCGCCTGAGATTCGGCATGATGGATGCCAGCATCGTGAGCGACCGCACCGAGACCTACTACGGGACCGACGGTCGCACCGTCCACTTGTCGCCGGACAACTGGGAACGCGACGGATGGTATTACCTCTACCGGGAAGAAACACCTGAGGCAAATATCGACACATGGTACTACCCGGAGACGGGTCGCGTCGGCATGTGGGGGAACGTTCCGATACCGGATGCCGACGGCTCGTTTCTTGGGGTAACCGGCGGGGGTGTCGAAGCCACAGAGTTTACCGAGACGCTTCACTCCTACGGCGAGCTTTCCGACATCAGCATCTATCTTGCCCGGCGGGACGGCCAGCTCGTATACGCTGCAGACCGAAACCTTCTGAAGGACCAGAGTCATATCGACGATGTGTCGGGCATCCCCATAACTGAATTGGTCGATGGTGACCAAGGAGCAACCGGCCGGCTGTTCGGTCCCGCCGGAGCCGCCGGGCCCGCACTATGGGCACGCTACTCTGAGCCGTGGGACACCTTTATCCTCGTAGAGCATACCGGAGAGGCTCTGAGGGAGCGGAGCCAGGGGCTACTCCTTCGCAGCCTACTTGCCGGCGGCGCCCTAACCGCCTCGCTCTACGCACTGACGCTCGCGATTCTTCTGGCTGCTCGGAAACGGATAGCGGCTCAGACACGGCAGCTCGAAGACGCGAATCGCCTCCTGGCAGATGCCGCCGGAGAGGACGTCCTGACCGGCCTCTACAACCGGCTCCGGTTCACGGAATTCGTGGAGCGAGAAGTGTCACTGATTCGGAGGGACGGTGAGGAATCGTGTCTTTTGATGCTCGATCTCGACCACTTCAAGGTCGTCAACGACACGTACGGCCACCCAACCGGGGATGCGGCGTTGCATGCAGTTGCCGACGTGATCCGCTCACAGCTCCGCGAGACCGACGTTCCCGCACGCTTTGGCGGTGAAGAGTTCGCTGTTCTGTTGCCGAGGACGTCGATCGCCGGCGCCGTCCACGTTGCGGAGAAGATCCGCCGAGCCATCGAATCCGGACTGTCCTCCGAGCATACCGAAACACCACAGCTCACCGTCAGCATCGGGGTAACCTCGCTGTCCTACGGCGAAGAGGTCAGCCTCGACGCAGCATACCGCCGGGCAGACGATGCGCTGTACCGCGCCAAGCGCAACGGTCGCAATCGAGTCGAGTGTTTCGCCTAGATTTGCAGGCCGAGGCATAGAGTCCGAGATCGAGGTCAGCTACAGTGTCAACCAGAGTATCAGCGTCCCGATTCCCACTAGAGACGCTGAGAAATCCCGGTTCGAAGCGAAGGTGCAAGCCGGAGCGACCTTCGCGCTGACTCAGCTGTTGTTTTCCGATCGCGTGGCCGACGTGCTCTCGGAAATCAAAGTCGATGGCCCTCCTCCCGAGATCCTCCTGTCCTTCGGTTACGTGCCCAAAGCAGAAGGCCGGATCGGGCTGATTCGCCGGCTGACCCGCGACGACACCGAAGCCGCGCGCGCCGAGATGCAGTTTGTCGAAGAACTCGCTCCCCAATCGTTTGCTCGCAAGCGAGAGGTGCTTGTGGATCTCTTCAAGCGAGTCACGGACCGTGCCCGGGAGGCGGGTTTTCCGCTCGGGCTGCATTTCGAGGCGCCGTACGGATTCTCAAGGCCTGCGCTCTAAACCTTTGCGGCGATGCTTGAGGCATGGGAGCCGGAAGGAACGGAGTCGGGCTGAGCCGGTAAAGGCCCAGAGAAGCTCCAGAGAGCACGACCGTAGAGCGGGTGGGCGCCTGTGTCCTCCGGAACTGTTTTGCCGGGACCGCCTGGACATCTTCCCGGCGCCGGATATTGGGTGTTATCATAAATGTGACGGAGGGCGCCACCGCGTATGACACGGGGCAAGTTACGGCGTTGGTATTCCGTACCCGCAGGATCGATAGTTCTCGTTCTTGCCGCGCTTGTGGTGACGGGATGCGAAGAGCCGTTCGGTGGACTCTTCGGGAATGACGAGGAGCAACCACCCGACGGAACG